>NZ_JAPDBQ010000068.1:0-21377 GCF_027705325.1 Aeromonas sp. QDB18 | reverse complement strand
ATATGGATTTAGGGACTCAGAATACTTTTTTCTGAAAATCAAGGCGGCCTTCCCCGGAAAGCCGCGATGAACCATTTTTATTTCGTTTCCAACGGTATTCTGCTGGATGAGGCCGAACTGGCGGATCCTGCCTGCAGCCTGGTGCTGCAAAGCAAGTTTGAATCCTATTTCCCGCTGCTTTCCCGTCTTATCTTGCTGCGCCAGCGCCAACCAGGGGGACTGAGCAGCTAATCATCTCCCCCTCGATGCGGGCTGTTCAAGCGGCACAATATTTGTCATAACTGACCGACATTGTGCCGCTTTGCTATGGCCTGCGCAGCGGCTCACTGTGTGTTCGTCGACGGAGGTGACATGAAGGTTTATGAGTTGAGACGAGCCCCCAATGCCCGTCGGGTCAGAATGTTTCTGGCGGAGAAGGGGATCGAGATGGAATATCAACAGGTCGATCTGGGGGCGGGGGAAAACCTGGCGCCCGCCTTTTTGACCAAGAACCCGGCCGGGCGCATTCCTGTGCTGGAACTCGATGACGGAACCTGTCTGAGTGAAACCCTGGCCATCTGCCGCTATTTTGAAGAGCTCCACCCCGAGCCGAACCTGTTTGGTAGCACCGCGCTGGAGCGCGCCACCATAGAGATGTGGAGTCGCTTCATCGAGTTCAACCTCTGGTTGCCGACCGGTATGGCGTTTCGTCATATCACCGGTTTTTACAAAGACCGGGAGCGGGTCTTCCCCGAATGGGGGGAGGAGTGCAAGCAACAGGCTCAGATCTGGTTTGACAAGCTTGATGCCCGTCTTGCCGAGGTGCCCTATATTGCGGGGGAGCGCTTCACCATCGCCGACATTCTTGCCCTCTGTACCATTGATTTTGGCAAGGTGGTTGGCCTGCGTATCACCCCCGAACAGCCCCGTTTGCAGGACTGGCATGACCGGGTGAGTGCCCGGCCCAGCGCCCAGGCCTGATCCTTTCCCCTGAACGTTCAAGGAGTCCAAGATGATAGAGTTGTACACTGCCGCCACGCCCAACGGGTTCAAGGTGTCGATCGCCCTCGAAGAGCTGGGGCTGCCCTACAAGGTCATTCCCCTTGATTTCGCGACCATGGAGCAGAAGAAGCCCGAGTTCCTGGCCATCAACCCCAATGGCCGCATCCCGGCCATCATCGATCGGGACAATGGTGACTTCGCGGTGTTCGAGTCCGGCGCCATCCTTATCTATCTGGCGGAAAAAACCGGCAAGTTGCTGCCTCAGGATCCCAAGCGCCGCTCCCAGGCCATCCAGTGGCTGATGTTCCAGATGGGAGGCGTCGGTCCCATGATGGGGCAGGCCAACGTCTTCTATCGCTATTTCCCCGAGAAGATCCCGGCCGCCATCGAGCGTTACCAGAAGGAAGGGCGACGCCTGTTCGAGGTGCTCGACGGCCATCTGGCACACCATGAGTATCTGGCAGACGAGTACAGCATCGCCGACATCGCTACCTGGCCCTGGGTGCGCATCCACGACTGGAGTGGTATCTCCATCGAGGGGTTGGTGCATTTGCAGGCCTGGATGGCACGCATGGAAGCCAGGCCCGCCTGCCAGAAGGGCATCACCATTCCACCGCGCAATGAGAGCCCCGAGGATCAGGTCAAGCGGGCGCAGCAGATGGTGACTCGCTGACGCCATCATGATGGCCCTGACGGGCCATCTTTTTTATTCCCCTTTGACTCCCCGTTGTTTGACGATCTGCATCGCAGTCGCTTTTTGTCTTTCAAATAAGCCATTTATCAAAAATCAAAAGTCATTCTTCCTGATTAATTGTTATGTTATAACGTTGCCTCTTTGGTTGATGAACATGAAGCTTGGATGGAAAGGATGACAAAAAAATGCACCGCAGCCGGGTGGTTCGCCCTGGCTCTGATGGCAGGAACGACTGCAGCCGACGGCAAACCGCTTGCCATGGTGGGGCCTTGGGAGATCCACAGTGTCGACCCCGCCAGCAACGGGGTCTTCTTTACTCGCATGCAGGTGGCGGAGACCCTGGTGGATGTCGATGGGAAAGGCAATCTGCAACCCGGGCTTGCCAGTGAGTGGTCGCGTAGCGATGACGGTCTGCAGTGGCGATTCACATTGCGCCCCGGGGCCCGTTTTCACGATGGCAGCGAGGTGAGCGCCGAGCAGGCCGCTTTTGCCCTGCAACAGGCCTGGCGCAAGCCCGGCGTGATGACCAGTGCTCCCATTGCGTCCATCGAGGCTGGAGATGGCGTCTTGAAGGTCACCCTGAGCGAACCCTTCGCCTCCCTGCCGGCCGTGCTGGCCCACCCCAGCACCCAGATCCTGGCGAAGGCCGCCTACGATGCCAAGGGGGAGGTAACCCAGGTGATAGGCTCTGGCCCCTACCGTATCACCCGCCTGCAACAACCCCAGCGGATAGAGACTGTGCGTTTCGACGGCTGGCAGGGGGCCAGGCCCGCAATCGAGGAGGTCAGCTACCTGACGGTGGGGCGTGCAGAGAGCCGCACCCTGATGGCCGAGAGCGGTCAGGCCGATATTGCCTGGGGGCTGGATCCGGTCAGCATCCGCCGCTTGCAGCAGGCGTCACGGGTCTCCATCGCCTCGGTTACCCTGCCACGGACCATCCAGCTCAAGCTCAATGGCGCCGACCCTCGTCTGAGCGATCCGGTGGTGCGCCGTGCCCTGAGTCTCGCCATCGATCGTCGTGGTATGGCTGCCGCCCTGCTGCGGGATCCCGAGATGGCGGCAACCCAGCTCTTTCCTCCCACTCTGGGGGAGTGGCACCAGCTCGGGTTGACGCCGCTTGCCTATGACGTCAAGGCGGCCCGGGCGGCCTTCGCGGCGGCAGGCTGGCAGCCGGGGGAGGACGGTGTGCTGCGCAAGGGGGAAGAGCGCTTCGCCTTGACCTTGCGTACCTTCCCTGGCCGTCCGGAGCTGCCGCTCCTCGCCACGGCACTGCAGGCGCAGTGGAAGGCGGTGGGGGTCGATCTCAAGGTGGCTGTGGGCAACTCGAGCGAGATCCCGGCGGGCCATCAGGACGGCTCGCTCCAGCTTGGTCTCTACGCCCGCAATTATGCCCTGGTACCGGATCCCCTGGTCACTTTGCTGGGGGACTTGGCCCCTGCCGGTGCGGACTGGGGGGTGATGAACTGGCACTCCCCGGCCATGACGCAAACACTGACCCGCCTTGCCACGCAAGCCTTGTCGCCCACAGACGCCGTTGCGGCTCGCCGGGAGATAGCCACGACACTGCAACAGGAGTTGCCGCTCCTGCCCATCGCCTGGTACCGCCAGAGCGCGGCGGTCAGTCGGGGGCTGGAGGGGTTTGAACTCGATCCCCAGGAGCGCAGCTATGGCCTGGACAAGTTGACATGGAGCGCACGATGACAGCGACACCCTTGTCTCGCGTCATGGGGATACTGGGTCAGCGTCTGGTGCAGGCGCTGGTGGTTGCCCTGCTGGTGGCCGGACTCTGTTTTCTGATGGTGCAGTCCCTGCCCGGAGACATCGCCTTTCGCATCGCGGCGGGTCGTTATGGCTATGACTATGTCACCGCCGAGGCGGCCAACGCGGTGCGCAGCGAGCTGGGGCTGGCCGGCTCGGCCCTTGTCCGTTTTGGCGACTGGCTGTGGGCCTTGCTGCAAGGGGATCTCGGCAGCTCCCTGGTGACGGGCGCACCGGTCGCCACCGACGTGGGTCATCACTTGGGCGCCACCCTGACGCTCGCGAGCGCCTCCGTGGTGCTGGCGCTGGTGGTGGCGCTGCCGCTTGGCAGCCTGAGTGCGCTGCGCCCGGGGGGATGGTGTGATCGCCTGACCCTGGGCTGGAGCGTGCTGATGCGTGCGTTGCCCCCCTTCTTGCTCGGCCTGGTGCTCATGGTGATGCTCTCGGTGGAGCTGGGCTGGGTCAGTGCGGCAGGGCACGGGGAGGGGAGCAACCTGTTGCTGCCCGCCCTGACCCTGGGATTGGGGCTCTCCGGCGTGCTCTCCCGGGTGGTGCGTGAAAGCGTGCTCACCGTGGTGCAGTCCGGTTATTACCGATTTGCCCTCACCAAGGGGCTTTCGCCGGCCCGGGTTTTCTGGCGTCACGGTCTGCGCAACACCGGGGTCAGCATCATCGCCTACACCAGCGTGCAGCTGGTGCTGCTCATCGAGGGGGTCGTGGTGGTCGAGAGCCTGTTTGCCTGGCCCGGGATCGGCCATGCGCTGGTGCACGCCATCTTCTGGCGCGATATCCCCATGGTTCAGGGGACCGTGCTGGTGCTGGCGGTGCTCTTCGTGCTGCTCAATACCCTCACCGATCTGCTTTGTCTTGCCATTGCCCCCCGTGGTCCCAAGGAGTCCTGATCATGTCGTTGTCTGTCAAAACGGGGCTGGGCCTGCTCCTGCTGGTGGTGTTGTTTGCCCTGCTGGGCCCCGTGCTCTGGCCCGATCCGGCGGCTCAGGATCTGGCACAGTTTCTGGCTGATCCCTCCTGGCAGGAGCCCCTCGGGCGGGATCAGATGGGGCGCAGCCTGATGGCGCGCCTCGCGGCGGCAACCCGGCTCTCCCTGCTGCTGGGACTGCTGTGCGTCATCACGGCGGCGCTGTTGGGGTCATTGCTGGGCTGGCTCTCGGCCTGGCGCGGCGGCTGGGTCGACGGTCTGCTGCGCAGCCTGGCCGACGGCGTGCTGGCCCTGTCAGGCCTGTTGCTGGTGCTGCTCTTCTCCGCCATGGCCCAGGGTGGCTTTGCCATCCTCTATCTCGGGTTGGCCATGGCCCAGTGGGTGGAGTATTACCGGGTGGTGCGTGCCCGCAGCCGGGGGCTGCTCGCCTCGCCCCAGGTGGAGGCGTCCCGTCTGCTGGGATTCGGCCATGCCCATGTGGTGCGGCGCCATCTCTGGCCCGAGCTCGCCCCCCAGTTGCTCACCATGATGGCCTTCGGCCTAGCGGGTGCCATTCTAACCCTCTCTACCCTGGGCTTTGTCGGAGTAGGCATTCAGCCGCCAACGCCCGAGCTGGGGTTGATGATGACGGAGGCGCTGCCCCACTATCAGGAGGCTCCCCGTCTGCTACTGGCCCCCATTCTTGTCATGGGGCTGATGTTGCTGGCTCTGGTGCTGCTTCATCAGACGCGCGGCCTTGACATGCCATCTTCACAAGGAGCCACCTCATGACGGCCATTCATATCAAGGGGTTGCAGGTCGATGATGGCCAGAAAACCCTGTTGCAGGCGCTGGATTTCACCATTCATCCCGGCAGCGCCCTGACCCTGATCGGGGAGAGCGGCTCGGGCAAATCCCTGTTGGCTCATGCCCTGATGGGGACGTTGCCAGCCCCCCTGACAGGCCGGGGCGAGATGGTGTCGGGTGGCCGCCATCACAACCTGGCCGACACGCCTCGCCTGCGCACTCTCTGGGGGCGGGAGCTGGCGATGCTGCCCCAGGAGCCGGTGCTGGCGCTGGATCCCACCATGGGGTTGCTTGCCCAGGTGGAGGAAGGGTGGCTGCCAGGGGGCAAGGAGGCCCGATCGCGGGCCCGCGCCGCCCTCGAGCGGCTTGGACTGGCCGGGCGGGAGGGCGCCTTTGTACACCAGCTCTCGGGAGGCATGGCCCAACGCGCGGCCTTTGCCGCCGCCACCCTGGGGGAGGCCCGTCTGCTGGTGGCCGACGAGCCCACCAAGGGGCTCGACAGCCGGGCCGCAGCCAGGCTGGGTGCCTTGTTGCTGGGCTACCTGGCCCGTGGACGCCATCTGCTGACCATCACCCATGATCTCTCCCTGGCTCGCGAATTGGGGGGCTGGGTGCTGGTGGTCAAGGGAGGAGAGATCGTGGAACAGGGGCCCGCCGAGCGTGTGCTGCACACGCCATCCCATGCCTATACCAGGGCCCTGCTGGCGGCGGAGCCCTCCGCCTGGCCCGAGGCGGTCGTCCCTCCTACCGGTGACTGGCTCATCCGCGGGAAGGGGCTTGCCATGGGATATGGGGATCAACCCCTGTTCACGGGGTTCGACCTTGCCCTGGCGCAAGGGGAGCGAATGGCCATCATGGCGCCGAGCGGCGCGGGCAAGAGCACCCTCGGCAACGTGCTGCTGGGTCTGCAACGCCCCCTGCAAGGGGAGGTGCTGCGCCGGGAAGGGATAGCCCCCTGCCGCTGGCAGAAGCTCTATCAGGATCCGGTGCAGGCCTTTGCCAGCCGGGTGCGCCTCGCCACCCAGTTCGATGATGTGCTGCGTCTGCACAGGCTGCCCCGCCATCGGCTTGTCGACTATCTGGCCCGGTTGGGGCTGGATGAACGGCTGCTGACACGCCTGCCAAACCAGGTCTCGGGAGGGGAGCTGCAGCGGCTGTCGCTTATCCGGGCCCTGTTGCTGCGCCCCGTGCTGCTGTTCGCCGATGAGCCCACGTCCCGGCTCGATCCCCTGAGCCAGCAACAGACCATCGCCTGTCTGCTGGAGGAACTGGGAGAGATAGGCTGCGCCCTGCTGCTGGTGACCCATGACGAAGGGCTGGCCGGCAAGGTTGCTCCTCGTTGTCTGAGACTGGGGGAGGCGGGTACCCCCATGTTCGAAGGCGCGTCGGCCGAGGTGAGAAGAGTGGGGTAAAGAGGGGACAGGATGAATCCTTCCCCCATGATGAGACGACAGTGACGGGGCCTTGGGCCCCGTCGCATTAGAAAAACTTGGGTAAGCAGATTATAAAGTTTCGTTCGTTTTTTGTGATATGAATCACTAAGATTGTCGTAAGCCAGAGAGTGTCCTGCTGCTGGCGGGTGCGGGTCCTCCGCCTTGTTCCTCTTCAACGACCTTTGTCAGACACCTCCTGCAGATCCCTGCCCGGAGGGTGGCGGCTTTTTGATTTTTTTCGGACGACAGTATGTATCGGCACAGCTTCTATCCCCTGTTTTTCCTGACCATCCTGATGGTCGCCGTGGGTCAGATGACCCAGACCCTCTATGTTCCCTCCATTCCCATGATGGCGGGGGACTTCCATGTGGCCTCCGGCCAGCTGCAGGCGGTGATGGCCTGCTACCTCATTCCCTACGGCCTCTCCCAGTTCGTTTATGGCCCCTTGTCGGATCGCATCGGTCGTCGTCCTGTGCTCATCATCGGCATGATGATCTTCCTGGTCGGCACCCTCACCATCCAGCTGATCCCGAGCTTCACCGCCTTGCTGGCGGGCAGCCTGATCCAGGGGCTGGGCACCGGGGCAGGGGGCGCCATGAGCCGGACCGTGATGCGCGACCGTTACAGTGGCGCCGAGCTCAACCGTGCCAACAGCCTGGTGAGCATGGGGGTCATCTTCTCCCCCCTGCTGGCACCTGTGCTGGGCGGCTGGCTCACCGAGCTGTTCAACTGGCGTGCCGGCTACTGGTTCCTGTTCGGTTTTGGTGCCCTGACCACCCTGGCGCTGCTGGCCTGGTTTGGGGAGACGCTGCCAGCATCCGCCCGCCAGCATTCGCTGCGGGTGGGCGCCGCCTATCGTCATGTGCTCGGCAACCCGCGCTTTCAGGGCAACCTGCTCTGTCTGATGGCCACCTTTGCCGGCCTCGCGGTGTTCGAGGCGGCGGCCGGGGTGTTGCTGGGGGACGTGCTCAAGCTGAGTGCCCGCACCGTCAGCGTGCTGTTCGTGCTGCCGCTGCCCGGTTATCTGTTCGGCGCCTGGCTTTCCGCCAGACTGAGTTTTCGCCTGAGCCAGGGCAAGCTGATGCGCCTTGGCATCGCCTTCCTGGCCCTGGGGTCGCTCATCATCCTGGTACCCGGGCTGCTCGGCATGGTGAGCGCTGCCTCCCTGGTGGGCGGGGCTGCGGTCTACTTCATTGGCAGCGGCATTCTCTATCCGACCGCCACCTCCTGTGCCATCGAGCCCTTCCCGGGCCAGGCGGGTACCGCGGGAGCCGTGCTCGGGGGCATGCAGAATCTGGGGGCTGGCGTGGTAACCCTGCTGGCCGCCAGCTTCCCGATGACGGGGCAGGTGACCCTGGGGGCCATCATGACGGTGATGGTGCTGATCGTGGCCTTGAGCTTTGTGTGGCTGCGCCACCACGGCGCGCCCCACGAGCAGATGGCCGTCTGACACGGCCAAGAGCCCGCCCCGTTGGCGCAATGCTGTTCAGATAAGCACATTTTTGACTAATTATTCATAAATGCGACTTGAGTTGGGGGAGCAAGGCTGTTTCCAGTCGATGTTCCTTCAGCCTTTATCCAGCGTGGCTTGCAATAGAAAGAGGGAGGCATCATGCCTCCCTCATTTTTTAGCC
Source organism: Aeromonas sp. QDB18 (assembly GCF_027705325.1). Taxonomy (NCBI): domain Bacteria; kingdom Pseudomonadati; phylum Pseudomonadota; class Gammaproteobacteria; order Aeromonadales; family Aeromonadaceae; genus Aeromonas; species Aeromonas sp. QDB18. The sequence goes on along the minus strand of NZ_JAPDBQ010000068.1, from coordinate 13,151 downwards.
CTGATACTACGTGGACTGGAACTCAAATTCTCTTAAGTGAACAGCATTGCGCCCCGTTGGCGGGCTTTTTACTGCCTCCTGCCGGGTGGCGGGACGCCGCAGGGGAGTGGAAGGGGGGGTACCGCGCAGGCAAAGAAAAAGCCCGTCGTGATTACGGGCTTTTTTTGGGTAGGTACCCCGGAGATGCCGTTGCCGGTTTGGGCCCTTGAACCGTCGGTTCAAGGCGGAGATCTAATCTGGCCGCAGGCTTCTCGGTCGGGCCGAGCATGCTCAATAGCCAGAAGGCAGACCCCCTGTTTGGTATGAATATCGGCTCGGGGACTTGAACCGGCTGACAAACACTCCAGGGAATTTCAAAACTCGGTGCGATTAGGGCTGTTGCGCCTCTTCGCTGGATTCACCGTATTGTCCGTGCTCGATCAAGGCGGCTTCGATGGTGCGTTGCAGCATCTTGATCCGCTTGTCCATGGTCTCAGAGTATTGGTGGTTTTTCTCTTTTTCAAGGCAGAGCTCATGACAGAAATTGAGCGCTGCCATGACGGCCAGCTGTTCGTTGCTGGAGACCTTGGAACGTTGACGAAGCTCGATGAGCTTGTCGGTCAGCTGGTCGGCGGCCTGGCGCAGGGCATCTTGTTGTCCCAGGGGACAGGACACCTTGTAGGGACGTCCCAGAATGACGATTTCTACGGCCTCTATGCTCATGCCTTCCTCAATACGGCGGGGCTGATTTCCGCCTTTATCCACGTGGACAACTGGGCGGGACTATATAGCGCAGATGCAGAAGTTTCAAGGCCTTGCTGGCTCTGGCAGGGGGAGAATGCTAGGATCTCGGCCATAAATTCTGCATATTTGCCTGAACTTTGAGCGGATCCTAGATGAGCAAAACAAACCCCCTGAAATACGCCGCCGTGGCGGACCTGATGGCACAGCACGACCTCATGGCGACGGCCGTCGAGGCCCATGGCGTGATCTGCGGCCTGGTGTGCGGTGGCGTGGCCCTGGACGACAAAAGCTGGCAGCCCCATTTCAATGATCTGATCAACGACGGTTTCGGTCTGCCGGCACCGGTGCGCCAGGTGATGACCGACCTCTATCACGAGGTGATCGAGAGTCTGATGGCACAAAAGGGCGTCGAGCTGCTGCTGCCAAGCGACGAGGCGCCGCTCGATGAGCGCATCGACTCGCTGGTGGACTGGTCCCAGGCCTTCCTGGCCGGCTTTGGCGTGGTGCAACAGGAGCTCTCCAAGGCATCCGAAGAGCTGCAGGAGATGATTCAGGACATCGCCAGCATCACCCAGGTCTCTGCCGAGTTCGATCAGGAAGATGAAGAGAACGAAGCCTCCTTCCTGGTGCTCTACGAACACGTGCGCCTCGGGGTCATGATGGCGTTCGAGGAGTTTGGCAAGCGCCCGGCCGCGCCGAGCACGCCGCCGACCCTGCACTGATCTGCCCGCCCAGCGGGTCAATGAAAGAGCGCATCACGGCGCTCTTTCTGTTTTACAAGGGGTGAGAGCAGGGGAGGTACTCTGCTAACCCATGGCGCCAAAGCGGTTTTTTGCCCGTGGCTTCGCATCCCGTCCGCCACCTTTGTGGTAGGATTGGCCCACGTTTTTTCGCCTATGCCCTCTTCTCATGTCTCAATCTGATCTGGTTCACGTCGACGTGGCTATCGTCGGCGGTGGTATGAGCGGTGCCGTGCTGGCCCTCTCCCTTGCCGCCCTGAAAGGACAGGATGGCGCCCCCCTGCAGATCCTGCTGCTGGAGGCGAGTGCGCCCGAGCTCAATGCTCATCCCGGTTTCGATGCCCGTGCCATCGCGCTTTCCGCCGGTACCTGCGAGGCGCTGGCTCGTCACGGCCTCTGGCCGCACCTGGTACCCCACTGCTCCCCCATCACCCATATCCATGTGTCGGATCGGGGCCACTGTGGCCAGACCCGGCTGTCGGCGGCGGAGTATGGTCTACCCGCCCTCGGTCAGGTGATCGAGCTGTCGGCGGCGGGCATCGTGCTGCAAGAGGCGATCGCCGCCTGCCCGCAGATCCGTATGTTGTGCCCGGCCAGGCTTGAGGCCATCGACCCCGACGAGGCGGGAGTGACGCTCGCCCTGGAGGGCGGCGCGCGCTACCGCACCCGGCTGCTGGTGGCGGCCGACGGGGGCCACTCCTTCGTGCGCCAGCATTTCAAGATGCCGGTCAGTCGCCACGATTATGGCCAGAGCGCCATCATCGCCACCGTCAAGACCGCCGAGGATCCCGCCGGACGGGCCTTCGAGCGCTTCACCGATGGAGGGCCGCTGGCCCTGCTGCCCATGCAGGACGGCCTCTCCTCCCTGGTGTGGAGCGTGCCGCGGGACGAGGCACAGGGGCTGCTTGCACTGGATGACGCCGCCTTTCTCGCCCGTCTGCAGCAGGCTTTTGGCTGGCGCCTCGGGCGCATCGAGCGTACAGGCGTGCGCCACCTCTATCCGCTGGTGCTGACGGTGGCCGACTACCCGCTGGCCCAGCGCACCGTGCTGGTGGGTAACGCCGCCCACCTGCTGCACCCCATCGCCGGTCAGGGGTTCAACCTCGGCATGCGGGATCTGGACGTGCTGACCCGGACCCTGGCCCGTGCGCTCGCGGCGGGGGAAGACATCGGCGGCTTTGAGGTGCTAAGCGGCTACTGGCAGCAGCGGCGGGACGATCAGGCCCAGACCGTCTGGCTCACGTCCTCCCTGGCCCAGCTCTTCTCAAACCATCACGCTCCCCTGGTGGTGGGCCGCAATCTGGCGCTCTCCCTGATGGGCAGAGTGCCCTGGCTCAAGGCACCGCTCGCCTCCCGCACCCTGGGATTCGTGGACGAGGTGTGCGGCCAATAAGCGCTGTCGCTCCGGCGGCAAAGACGATTTCGAGCAAGAGGCACGCCTGTGGGCGTCGCCTCGCAGATCCTGGCGACTCGCCCGGAAAGGACACAAGAGAATGCAGATGCAAGATGTGGATGTGGTGATCGTGGGGGGGGGCATGGTGGGCCTGGGGCTCGCTGCCGCCCTCAAGAACCGGGCGATCAAGGTGGCCATCGTGGAAGGCCGGCTGCCCGATGCAACGCTTGGTGAGACGCCGGACAACAGGGTCAGTGCCCTGAGCCTCGCGAGTCAGCACATCCTGCAAGGGGTCGGCGCCTGGGACGGCATAGTGGCGCGCCGCCTGCAGCCCTATGAGAAGATGCAGGTGTGGGAGCAGGACAGTTTCGGCCACATCGATTTCGATGCTGCCAGCCTGCGTCAGGGGGCCCTTGGCCACATCGTCGAGAACCGGGTGATCCAGCTTGCGCTGCTGGACGCCATCGCGGGGGCCAGCAATATCCAGATGCTGACCCCGGCCCGGGCCACCAGCCTGCAGTGCGGGCCAGCGGGGGCCCTGCTGCTGCTGGAAGATGGCCAGGCCCTCTCGGCCAAGCTGGTGGTGGCCGCCGATGGCGCCCACTCCTGGGTGCGCCGTCAGGCAGACATTCCCCTCACCAGCTGGGATTACGGTCATCACGCCCTGGTGGCGACGGTGCGTTGTGCCGAGCCCCATGAGGCGGTGGCGCGCCAGATCTTCACCCCCCAGGGGCCGCTCGCCTTCCTGCCCCTGTGGCAGCCCGACCTCTGCTCTATCGTGTGGTCTGTGCCCGCGGCCCGCGCCGAGGCGCTCTGCGCCCTGGATGACGATGGCTTCAACCGCCAGCTCACCGCCGCCTTTGATGGGCGCCTCGGGCTGTGCAAGGTGGAGGGGGCTCGCAGCGCCATTCCGCTGACCGCCCGCTACGCCCGCGACTTTGCCCGCGAGCGCCTGGTGCTGGTGGGGGATGCGGCCCACACCATCCACCCGCTGGCGGGGCAGGGGGTGAATCTGGGCTTGCTGGATGCCGCCGCCCTGGCGGAGCAGATCCTCATTCATCACGGCAAGGGCGTGGACATCGGCCTGCTCGCCAACCTGCGGGGCTACGAGCGCTGGCGCAAGAGCGAGGCGGCGCGCATGCTGGCGGCCATGGAGGGGCTCAAGCGACTGTTTGCGGGCAGCAACCCCCTCAAGAAGCTGGTGCGCGGGGTGGGGCTTCGCGCCGTCGACGGTCTTGGCCCCCTCAAGCAGGGCATGATCCGGGCCGCCATGGGGCTGGATGGGGAGCTGCCCACCCTGGCCAAGGGTGAAAAAATCTAATCTTACCCCGGGGTTTTAACAAAAAAACTAATCTGACAGGGCGAGATGACCCTTTGGGGTGTCAGCCTTTAATGTTGGCGAGAAGCGAAACGTTTTTCTGTAAATTGTGACGGGACGGTAAAAATCAACATTAAATCCCGCAATGGCGCGGTTTTTGCTGTTTTTATCACTGTTTTTGCCTTAGTGTCTGGTGTCAGTGAGTCGGGTGAGGATTAGTTTTTTTTGAGCGGTGCCCCGGCACGCTTGTCATATAATCCGCTCCGTTCAAGGAATCACTCCTGCCCGCCCGGGCGGGAACGAGCACAGAGCTTGTGGTCCGTAGTTCCCGACGAGCCGGGGCGGATTGCGAGTGTTGTCGCGAACGCTTAAGGAAACACAGCGATGATCCAGACTACTGTATTGCATCCGAAACACCTGGAAGCGGGTGCCAAGATGGTGGACTTCCACGGTTGGGAGATGCCCATCAACTACGGTTCCCAGTTGGAAGAGCACCATGTGGTGCGCACCGATGCAGGCATGTTCGATGTCTCCCACATGACCATCGTCGATTTGACCGGCGAGCGGGTCAAAGCCTTCCTGCAACACCTGCTGGCCAACGACGTGGCCAAACTCACCGTCCCCGGCAAGGCCCTCTACAGCGGCATGCTCAATCCGGAAGGCGGCGTCATCGATGACCTCATCACCTACTTCCTGACCGATACCTTCTACCGCCTGGTGGTGAACTCCGCCACCCGCGAGAAGGATCTGGCCTGGATCCGCCATCACGCCATCGACTTTGCCGTGAGCGTGACCGAGCGCCCCGAGCTTGCCATGATCGCGGTGCAGGGCCCCCACGCCAAGGCCAAGGCGGCCAAGGTGTTCACCCCCGAGCAGAATGCGGCGGTCGAAGGCATGAAGCCCTTCTTCGGTGTGCAGGCCGGGGATCTCTTCATCGCCACCACCGGCTACACCGGCGAAGATGGCTACGAGATCGTGGTCCCCCAAGAGAAGGCGTGCGATCTGTGGCAGGCCCTGCTGGACAACGGCGTGGCCCCTTGTGGCCTGGGTGCCCGTGATACCCTGCGCCTGGAAGCGGGCATGAACCTCTACGGTCAGGACATGGACGAGTCAATCTCTCCGCTTGCCGCCAACATGGCCTGGACCCTGGCCTGGGAGCCTGCCTCCCGCCAATTCATCGGCCGCGCCGCCCTGGAAGCCCAGAAGGCCGCCGGCAACCAGCCCAAGCTGGTGGGTCTGGTGATGGAAGAAAAGGGCGTGCTGCGTGCCGGCATGCCGGTCACCTTCACCAGCGAGAGCGGCGAAACACGGGAAGGAGTGATCACCTCCGGCTCCTTCTCGCCCACCCTGGGTTACAGCATTGCCCTGGCGCGGGTGCCCCGCGATATCGGCGAACAGGCCCAGGTGGAGATCCGCAAGAAGCAGGTCACCGTGAAAGTCACCAAGCCGGCCTTCGTGCGCAACGGCCAGCCGCTGGTGTAATCATTGATTGCGGTGAGGGTTGACCTTCGCCGCCCCATTTTTGTTGAAGCGATCCAAGAGCATAAAGGAAGCACAAATGAGCCATATCCCGAGCGAACTGAAATATGCCACCTCCCACGAGTGGGTCCGTGTTGAAGCCAACGGCGAAGCCGTGGTCGGCATCACCGAGCACGCCCAGGATCTGCTGGGGGACATGGTGTTCGTCGATCTGCCGGAAGTGGGCAAGCAGGTGAGCGCCGGTGAAGATTGCGCCGTGGCGGAGTCCGTCAAGGCCGCCTCCGACATCTACAGCCCGGTGAGCGGCGAGATCCTGGCCGTCAACGAAGAGCTGGAAGGCAGCCCCGAGCTGGTCAACTCCGACCCCTACGGCGCCGGCTGGCTGTTCCGCATCAAGCTGGACGACGCGGGCGAGCTCGCCAACCTGCTGGATGCCGAAGGCTACCAGAACGTGGTGGACGAAGAGTAATGCCCCCGGGCCCTGCCAACACAGCAGGGCCCACTTGTATGACTGCCATCCTGCGGCCATGGCGGTTGCAGGAAAGGCGCAGCCTTTGCGCCTTCGGGATGCCCTTGCCGCATTCCCCGTCTGCCCGCGGCGGACACAGAACATGAGTGGAGCCGGTATCGACCGGCTACAGGAACATCAGGTCTTGGTTGTCAGGATGTCATGCCAGGACCTATTACCAGGAAATAGGGAAATGACCCAGTCACTGTTTGAACTCGAGCAAAAAACCGATTTCATCCGCCGTCACATCGGCCCGGGTGAGGAAGAACTGCGGGCCCTGCTCGCCACCGTGGGTGCCGAGAGCCTGGACGATCTGATTGAGCAGACGGTCCCCGCCGCCATCCGTCGTCCGGGGCCGCTTGGTATCGGCGCCCCCATGACCGAAGTGGAGGCCCTGGCCAAGCTCAAGGGCTATGCGGCCAAGAACCAGATCGCCAAGAGCTACATCGGCATGGGCTACCACGACACCCACGTGCCCCACGTCATCCTGCGCAACGTGCTGGAAAACCCAGGCTGGTACACCGCCTACACCCCCTATCAGCCCGAGCTGGCCCAGGGCCGTCTCGAAGCCCTGCTCAACTTCCAGCAGCTCACCCTGGATCTCACCGGCATGGATCTGGCGAGCGCCTCCCTGCTCGATGAAGCCACCGCCGCCGCCGAAGCCATGGCGCTGGCCAAGCGCATGGCCAAATCCAAATCCAACCTCTTCTTCGTGGCCGACGACGTTCACCCCCAGGTGATCGACGTGGTCAAGGAGCGCGCGGTCCACTTCGGTTTCGATGTGGTGGTCGGCCCTGCGGGCGAGGCCGTGAGCGAAGAGGTGTTCGGTGCCATGTTCCAGTACCCGGGGACTACCGGCAATGTGGCCGATCTGCGTTCCCTCATTGCCGCCGTCCAGGCCCAGAAGGGGCTGGCCTGCGTCGGGACCGACATGCTCTCCCTGCTGCTGCTCAAATCCCCGGGTGAACTGGGTGCCGACGTGGTGTTCGGCAGTGCCCAGCGCTTCGGTGTGCCCATGGGTTACGGTGGCCCCCACGCCGCCTTCTTCGCCACCCGCGACGCCTACAAGCGCTCCATGCCGGGTCGCATCATCGGCGTCTCCAAGGATGCCCGTGGCAAGAGCGCCCTGCGCATGGCCATGCAGACCCGCGAGCAGCACATCCGCCGCGAGAAGGCCAACTCCAACATCTGTACCGCCCAGGTGCTGCTGGCCAACATGGCGAGCTTCTACGCCGTCTACCACGGGCCGGTGGGGCTGAAAACCATCGCCTCCCGCGTGCACCGTCTGACCACCATCCTGGCGCTCGGCCTCACCGCCAAGGGCGTGGCTCTCAAGCACGGAAGCTGGTTCGATACCCTCACAGTACTGACGTCGGACAAGGCTGCACTCATTGCCAAGGCCGAAGGGCTCGGTATCAACCTGCGCGCGGATCTCGATGGTGCAGTCGGTGTGTCCCTCTCTGAAACCACCACCCGAGGCGATGTAGCCGAGCTGTTCGACCTGTTCCTTGGGGCGGGTCACGGCCTCGATGTGGAGGCCCTCGACCAGGCGGCGCAGGCCCATCACGCCATCCCGCAGGATCTCCTGCGCACCGACGCCGTGCTGACCCACGAGGTATTCAACAAGTACCACTCCGAGACCGAGATGCTGCGCTACATCCACCGTCTCGAAGCGAAAGATCTGGCCCTGAACTACGCCATGATTTCTCTCGGCTCCTGCACCATGAAGCTCAACGCCACCGCCGAGATGATCCCGGTGACCTGGCCTGAATTCGGCAAGCTGCACCCCTTCGCGCCGCTCAAGCAGACCCAGGGTTACCAGCTGCTGCTGGCAGATCTGGAAGACTGGCTGGTGAAGGTGACCGGCTACGATGCGGTCTGCATGCAACCCAACTCCGGCGCGCAGGGCGAATACGCGGGCCTGCTCGCCATCAAGAAGTACCACGAGTCTCGCGGCGAGGGGCATCGCGATGTCTGCCTCATCCCGGCCTCTGCCCACGGCACCAACCCGGCTTCCGCCCAGATGGCGGGCCTCAAGGTCATCGTCACCGCCTGTGACAAGGCAGGCAACGTGGATCTGGACGACCTGCGGGCCAAGGCCGCCGAGGTCGGAGACCAGCTCTCCTGCCTGATGGTGACCTACCCCTCCACCCACGGGGTGTACGAGGAGACCATCAAGGAGGTGTGTGACATCGTTCACCAGTATGGTGGTCAGGTTTACCTCGACGGCGCCAACATGAACGCGCAGGTCGGGCTGACGGCGCCAGGCTTTATCGGTGCGGACGTCTCTCACCTCAACCTGCACAAGACCTTCGCCATTCCCCATGGCGGTGGCGGTCCGGGCATGGGCCCCATCGGCGTGAAGAAACACCTGGCACCGTTTGTGGCCGGTCACGCCGTGGTCAAGACCGACAAGGAGAGTCGTGACAACGGCGCCGTGTCTGCCGCCCCGTTCGGTTCGGCCAGCATCCTGCCCATCAGCTGGATGTACATCGCCATGCTGGGGGACGAGGGGCTCAAGAAATCCACCCAGGTCGCCATCCTCAACGCCAACTACCTGGCCAAGAAGCTCGGCGAGTCCTTCCCCGTGCTCTATACAGGTCGCAACGGCCGGGTGGCCCACGAGTGCATCCTGGACATCCGCCCGCTCAAAGAAGCCAGTGGCATCAGCGAGATGGACGTGGCCAAGCGCCTGATGGACTACGGCTTCCACGCGCCGACCATGAGTTTCCCGGTAGCGGGCACCCTGATGGTCGAGCCGACCGAATCCGAATCCAAGCGCGAGCTGGATCGCTTCGTGGAAGCCATGACCGCCATCCGTGCCGAGATTGCCCGGGTGCAGGACGGCCACTGGAGCCTCGCCGACAACCCCCTGGTCCATGCGCCGCACACCCAGGACGACGTGATGGATGCAGAGTGGAACCGTGGCTACAGCCGCGCCGAGGCGGTCTTCCCGTCCGACGCCGTGCGCGCCAGCAAGCTGTGGCCGTCGGTTAACCGCATCGACGACGTCTATGGTGATCGCAACCTGTTCTGCTCCTGCGTGCCCACCGAGGATTACGCCAAGTAATCGCGGCGCCTGATCACGGCCATTTAAGTTGGAAACCGTGACATTGAAGTTGGAAACCGACCATTCAAGTTGGAAACTCAAAGGCCCTGCAACAGCAGGGCCTTTTTATTATTCCGTGGACTGAGAGTCATTAAATTATAAAAATGATCGCATTTTGATCTTTCAGCCGTGTTGGGGAAGGTGCGAACAAGACTCTGGTGTGAGACTATCAGTCTCACTTGGTATCAGGGATGAGGTTCAGCATGGTCCAACAGTTTACTTTCGCGGATAGCAAGGGAAGGTGCGAATAAGTCATATGGCACGAGAGCATTTACTGGTAACCCATTGATATTAAATGACTAAAATTTTCATTTTTTGTTCTTGGGATACTTGTTCGCACTTTCCCTAACTTAATTGTCACATTGGATGTCGCTAAGATCTTGAAATTATTGACTCACAAGTTTCCAACTTAAATGGTTGTGATCAGCGCCGTGAAGGGCGACAGCCAATATGCACAAGGCCACCCCCAGGGGTGGCCTTGTTGTGTGTGGCGCCCGTGCGAACGGGCTACTCGCCCCGGCGCGCCGCCTCGATGGTGGCAATGTCAATCTTGTCCATCTGCATCATGGCCTCGAAGGCGCGCCTCGCAGCCTCGGGGTCGGGATCGGTGATCGCCTCGGTGAGGACCTGAGGGGTGATCTGCCAGGAGATGCCCCACTTGTCCTGACACCAGCCGCACTCGCTCGCCTGACCGCCATGGTCGATGATGGCGTGCCAGTAGCGATCCGTCTCGGCCTGGTCCTGGGTAGCCACCTGAAACGAGAACGCCCAGTTGTGGCTGACCCCGGGCCCGCCGTTGAGGCCGAGGCAGGGGATCCCCATCACCCTGAACTCGACCGTCAGCACGTCTCCTTCCTTGCCAGCGGGATAGTCGGCCGGGGCCCGGTGTACGGCACCGACGGCGGAGTCGGGGAAGAGGCTGGCGTAAAACCGTGCGGCCTCCTCGGCATTCCCGTTATACCAGAGGCAAATCCTGTTCTTGACTGGTCTCATTGTGTCGCAGCTCCATCCTGGTGTTTGTCCTTCGACGCCCGTGAGCGGGCGCCCCGATGGGTATCCTGCCGCCCGCAGCGCCTGCTGCTTCGCTGGGTGACAAGCCAGCCTGTACGCCGTTTGCCACCCGCTTGGGGCTTGCATGATGGGGTCAAGTGTAGTGGCATGGGGATCCTGGTCACCAGGCCGGGAGCTGGCATGAAGGCCGCAGCAAGAGAGGAGTCTGCCATGGACAGTACCCAGCGATTCTCGACCCGGGTCGAGGCCTATGTGAAATATCGACCCGGTTATCCCGGCGCCATGCTGGATTTTCTGGCAAGGGAGCTGGCCATGGGGCCAGAGGCCCAGGTGGCGGACATCGGCGCGGGCACCGGCATCCTGACCAGCCCTGCTGGCCCCCCGGGTCGCGCGGGTCTGGGCGGTGGAGCCCAACGAGGATATGCGGGCAGCCGCCAAACGGCTGCTCGCCCAGGTGGGGAACATCGGCTGGCTGCACGGCAGTGCGGAAGCCACGGGCCTGCCCACGGGGGCGATGGATCTGGTGACGGTCGCCCAGGCGTTTCACTGGTTCGATCGCGCGGCTTTTCGGCAGGAGTGCCAGCGGCTGCTCAAGCCCGGTGGCCAGGTCGCCCTCATCTGGAATGACAGGCTGACGAACACCCCGTTTCTCAAGGCCTATGAAGAGGGGCTGCACGCCTACTCGGGGGATTACGAGGAGGTCAATCATCGCAACCTCGGTGAGGCGCATTTTCGCGCCTTCTTCACCGGGGAGTACCGGCTCGATCGCTTCGAGAACAGTCAGCTGTTCGATCTTGACGGGGTGCTTGGACGGCTCAACTCCTCCTCCTATGCGCCTGTGGCGGGCACGCCGGCCCACGATCAGATGACGGCGCTCGTTCGCCACGAGTTTGCTCGCCATGCCGTTGACGGCAAGATAGCCTTCAACTATTGCACCCTGGTCTACAGTGGCCGGGTGTAGCCCCGTTCAGCGCTGACATCCGCAGTGAAAAGGCCCCCGCCAGTGATGGCGAGGGCCTTGTTTCATTTTGGCGGTCTGTATCCGGGCGATGCGAAAGAGACCGTCGCGCGGCGAAGGGGCGGTATCAGCCCTGATCGATGCCGAGAATGGCCATGGCCTTGGCCAGGGTATCGACCGATTCCTGATGCTTGCCCGCGTTGTGCAAGGTCTCTCCGTCCGCCCTCAACTGCTTCACCTCGGCCAGTTGCTCGGCACTGAGGGCGGGGCCTGCGGCCAGGGCGTCGTCTATCTTCTTCATGTCCATGGGGCAGTGGAAGGCGAGGGCGCTGCCGCAAAAGAGCAGGGCGGCCAACAACAGCATGAGTCTCATCTTTCGGATCTCCATGTGGGGTTCCCGTCAAGCATAGCCCCGCAGGGGGAGGGCATTCGGGTTGAAGGGGGCGGGAGGCAGGGGCTACCATGATCCTTTTATTGCGAGGAGGCTCCATGGCACTGACAAGGTTGCTGTCCCCCCTGACCAGTCTGGTGATCTTGATTCTGGGTCACGGTCTGTTCAATACCCTGCTGACGGTGCGTCTCTCCGCCGAGCAGGTGTCCGCCCAGGCCATCGGTCTGGTGTCGGCTGCCTATTTCGGCGGCCTGGTGCTGGGGACCTTCATCAATGCCCGCCTCATCATCCGGGTGGGGCATATCCGGGCCTATGCGGCTTATGCCTCCCTGCTCTGTTTTCTGTTTCTGCTGCACGGCATGGTGGTGGAGCCTGTCACCTGGGCGGCGCTGCGGCTGATCGGGGGGTTTGCCACCGGCGGCCTGTTCGTGGTGCTGGAGTCCTGGATGCTGGTCTCAAGCACCCCGGCGAACCGGGGGCGGTTGATGTCCCTCTACATGATCCTGCTGTACGGTTCACTCGCCCTGGGCCAGCTGCTGCTCAAGCAGGTGGACCCCATGGTGTTGACGCCGTTCGCCCTGTGCGCCATGGCGGCGACTATCTCCGTGGTGCCTCTGGCTCTCTCCCGAGTGGCGACGCCGGCCATGGTGGCACCCCAGCCGGTGGGAGTGCTGGAGCTGGTGCGCCTCACTCCGGCGGGGATGGGCAGCAGCTTTACCTCGGGCCTCATCCTCGGGGCCATCTATGGGCTGTTGCCGCTCTATTTCACCGACAGCGGCGCCTCCCTCTCCCAGGTGGCGGACATGATGGCGCTGGTGATCCTGGGGGGGATGTGTCTGCAATATCCTATCGGACGTGCATCTGATCGTTACGACAGACGGTTGGTGATCCTGCTGCTCTGCGCCCTGCTGACCCTGATCGCGTTGTGGATGGTGCTGCTGCCGGAGCCCTGGCGTGAGCCAGTCGAGGGGACTCTTGTCTTCCTGCTGGGGGGCATGGCGTTCTCCATCTATCCCTTGAGCCTCAGCCATGCCTGCGATGAACTGCGCCCGGATCAGGTGCTGGGGGCAAACCAGGGGTTGCTGCTTGCCTACAGCCTGGGGGCCATGACGGGTCCGCTGCTGGCCCCCTTTACCATGGCAACGTTCGGACCACAGGGGCTGTTCGTCTACTTTGCCCTGTGCGGTCTGCTGCTGTCGGCCTATCTCGGCTGGCGCAGGCGTAAGCGAGCCCCCATTCCGCTGACGGAGCATCAGGTCTTCATGCCGGTGCCCCCCAACACCCCCATGACGGCGGAGCTGGAGCCAAGAACGGATCTGGAAGGGGAGGCAGTGCCGGCGAGCTATGCCGCGCCTGATGCAGAAGAGAGAGCGGTGAGTGAAGAGGGGCAGGAGAGGGACGCGCCGCAGGGGCGCTGAAGGCTGGCGACCCAATGACAGGGATAAAAAAAGGTTCTTCGCGGGATCTTGGGGAAGTGGAAGTTGACAGACAGGGTGCTGGTAAACTGGCTGTCTCCAAACA
>NZ_JAPDBQ010000067.1:0-21472 GCF_027705325.1 Aeromonas sp. QDB18 | reverse complement strand
CCAGCGGGGCTGACGCCCCGGCGAAATTCCCCTCCCACCTACGTCGGAGGGAGTCCCCTTTCGCATTTAAGATGGGGGTCTATCCGGTGGGCACCCTGGTGCAGCTCTCCAACCAGCGGCTGGCGGTCGTGATGCAACGCAACGAACAGCAACCGCTCAAGCCGCTGGTCAAGGTGATCTATCACGCCACCCAGCGCCACTACCTCGAGGTGCAGTGGCTGGATCTCGCCAGAAACGGGGGGCAGGAGAGCATAGAGAGCACGGTCGATCCCAAGGAGTTTGGCATCAACCTGGCCAACTTCGTCTAGCGAGCCTGGGACTCAGGTGCCTGCTCGCGGCAGTAGCGGAGGAGAAACTCCTCATCCAGCGGGGAGAGATCGAAGCGGACGCAGGCCTCTTCGATGGCCCGGATGTCGTGTTCATGGTGTTCGCTGAGCCAGCGTACGGCGCGGCGCAGATCCTCACCATGGGGCAGCAGGGTATGGTCGCTCATGGTACACCTCCAGTCAGCCATAGAAACCCGCCCGTCACATCGGGCGCTCTCCTACTAGCTTAGTCCTCCCCCGACATGCCGCCCTCTCCTCCCGAACACCCGGCGCGATCGCACGCCACCCCGCTTGCGGCTTGACGCCGACCACCCCATCGAGGGTATGCTCGTTCCCTTCCGGCGCCATCTCATGGCCCTGCTTCTCACACAAGGACGCTGTATGCAAGCCAAGGACAAGTGTCTGGCCGCCCTGGTCATTCTCTGCTGGGGACTCAACTTCGTGGCGATCAAATGGGGGCTGGAGGGCATACCGCCGCTGCTGCTGGGGGCGCTGCGCTTCGTCGGCGTTGTCTTCCCCGCCATCTTGCTGGTGCCCAGACCCGCCATGCCCTGGCGCTGGCTGCTGGCCTATGGCGGTGCCATCAGCCTGGGGCAGTTTGCCTTCCTGTTCTGCGCCATGAAGTTCGGCATGCCGGCGGGCATGGCCTCCCTGGTGCTGCAATCCCAGGTGGTGTTCACCCTGCTGTTCGCCATGATCTGGCTGGGGGAACGCTGGCAGCCCCACCACTGGGTGGCGCTGCCGCTGGCGGGGGCCGGCCTCTATCTCATCGCCACCAACGGCGAGGGCAACCTGACCCTGCTCGGCTTCGTGCTGACCCTGTGCGCCGCCGCCTGCTGGGGCCTTGGCAACGTCATCAATCGCCAGATTGGGCTGCGCTATCAGACCTCATTACCCAGCCTCATCGCCTGGGGCGGCCTGGTGCCCATACTGCCCTTCTTCGCGCTCTCCTGGCTGTTCGAGGGGCCCGATGTCATTGCCACCAGCCTGCTCAACTTCAGCTGGCAGGGGCTCTTGTGCGTGCTCTATCTGTCTCTGGTCGCCACCTGGCTTGGCTACGGCCTCTGGGGGCGGCTGCTGATGCGCTATCCGGTGGCCCAGGTGGCGCCACTCTCCCTGCTGGTGCCCTGCGTCGGCATGGTGGCGGCCGCCCTGCTGCTCGATGAGCACCCCACGACCCTGCAGTGGCTGGGCTCGGGCCTGGTGCTGCTCGGCTTCGTGGTCCATCTGCTGGGCGGAAAAATGAGGCTGTTCAAGGCACAAGCCGAACATTGACCTCGATGGGGAAACTTCCCATGATGGATCAGGCCCTCACGGGCCTCACAGCTTGACCCCGGCAGGACGCCAACCATCAGGAGAGCAAGGACATGCTGCACAGTTCACCCTCGGTCATCCCCACTTTGCCGCGTGTCATGCGGGTCGCGGCCGTGATGCTCCCCCTCTGCTGGAGCGCCTTCGGCTGGAGTGCCACCCTGCCGGCGGATCTCAAGTGGGAGAGCAACGACACAGACCCCGTCTATGCCGATCCACAGGCCAAACGAGGCGGCACCTTCCGTGACTTCATGTCGAGCTTCCCGCTCACCTTGCGCAAGTACGGGCCCGACTCCAACGGCAGCTTCGCCGGTTACGTTCGTGAAACCAATCTGCCCCTGCTCGCCACCCATCCGGTGACCGGCAATCCCATCCCCATGCTGGCCAACCAGTGGGCCTTCGGCGCCGATCACAAGACCCTCTATTTTCGCCTCAACCCCAAGGCCCGCTGGTCGGACGGCCAGCCCGTCACCGCCGATGACTGGCTCTTTACCCTCAATATGATGCGCAGCAAGGAGATCAACGATCCCTGGTACAACAACTACTACAGCACCCAGATAAGCGAGGTGACCAAGTTCGACGATCACACCCTCGCCATCACCAGCGGCACCGAGAAGAGCCGGGAGGATTTGCTGGAATCCCTGCCGTTCAGCCCGGAGCCGAGCCATGCCATCAAGCTCACGGCCAACTGGGTCAAGGAGTACAACTGGAAGGTGCTGCCGGTCACCGGTGCCTACCAGATTGGCGAGCTGAAGAAGGGCAAGTCGGTCACCTTCAACCGGGTCAAGGATTGGTGGGGTAACGGGGAGCGCTACTTCCAGCACCGCTTCAACCCGGACCGGATAGAGATCAAGGTGCTCAGGGATCAGAACATCGCCTGGCAGCACTTCCTGCGTGGCGATCTCGACACCTTCCCGCTGGTCATGCCCAACTGGTGGCACGACAAGAGCAAGACAGCCGAATTCGAGAAGGGCTATATCGAACGGCTCTGGTTCTACAACCAGACCCCGCAGTCCCCCATGGGGCTTTACCTCAACACAGCAGACCCGCTGCTCAAGGATCTCAATGTGCGGCTCGGCATCCAGCATGCCCTCGCCCTCGACAAGATGATCGCCACCCTGCTGCGGGGAGACTACCAGCGCCTCAACAGCTACGGCTCGGGCCAGGGGGCCTTCACCAACACCGACATCAAGGCACGCCCCTTCGATCCCAAGATCGCGCGAGACTACTTCGCCAAGGCGGGCTTCACCAAGACGGGGCCGGATGGCATCTTGCAAAACGACAGGGGCCAGCCCCTCTCCCTTAGCATCACCTACACCACGGCGGAGCATGCCCAGCGCCTGACCCTGCTGCGGGAAGAGGCGAAGAAGGCGGGTCTCAATCTGGAGCTGAACCTGATGGATGCCTCCGCCGGCTTCAAATCCATGCTGGAGAAGAAGCATCAGAGCGCCTGGATGGCCTGGAGCAGTGGCCGCTATCCCGCCTACTGGGAGCACTTCCACAAGGTCAACGCCAACAAGCCCCAGACCAACAACATCATGAACCTCGATGACGACGCCATCTCGGCCCTGGTGGAGCAATACGACAAGGCCTTCGACTTCGGCAAGAAGGCCGAACTCTCACGGCAGATCCAGCAGCGGCTCTATGAGCTGGCCAGCTTCGTCCCTGCCTATCAGGTCCCCTATACCCGGGCAGGCGCCTGGCGCTGGATAAAACTGCCCA
The DNA here is from genome assembly GCF_027705325.1 of Aeromonas sp. QDB18. NCBI lineage: Bacteria > Pseudomonadati > Pseudomonadota > Gammaproteobacteria > Aeromonadales > Aeromonadaceae > Aeromonas > Aeromonas sp. QDB18. The sequence goes on along the minus strand of NZ_JAPDBQ010000067.1, from coordinate 18,113 downwards.
AGATCCCGGCAACCCCCCAGAGCGATCTGCTCTACTGGCCCCTGGATGGCGCCAACTCGGGCTACAGCTTCGGCGGCCTGCTCTGGATTGACGAGGAGCTGAAAGCGGAGACGAAAGCCGCCATCAAGCAGGGCAAGACCTTCCCTCCCGTCACCCTGATCGACACCCGCTATCAAAAGCCCTGAGCCCTCTCCACGCTCTGGCTCGACACAAACAAAAGACCCCGCACTGTGGCGCAATGCTGTTCAGATAAGCACATTTTTGACTAATTATTCATAAATGCGACTTGAGTTGGGGGAGCAAGGCTGTTTCCAGTCGATGTTCCTTCAGCCTTTATCCAGCGTGGCTTGCAATAGAAAGAGGGAGGCATCATGCCTCCCTCATTTTTTAGCCCTGATACTACGTGGACTGGAACTCAAATTCTCTTAAGTGAACAGCATTGCGCACTGTGGCGGGGTCTTTTTTGTGGCAGCAGCGCCTGGGCGGGACTTAGCCGCGCTTGGCCTGCTTTTGCGCGATGGCGTCGGCCACGTCGGCCGGATCCAGCACTATGCCTTCCTGCTCCGGGGTCGGGAACACGGCCACGCAGAGCTCGTCCTGCTCCATGCCGTCGACCCAGCGATCCAGCCACACCTTGAGGGTGATGGACTGCGGCTTGCAGTCTGCCCACTCGCCTTCGGCCCAGGCCTTGGCGTATTCCGGATGCGGCCAGACCGGGATGCAGTCTTCGTCTTCGGTGGTCAGCATCATGACGCCGTGCTCGTCGGTCAGAACAAACAGCTCTTCGTGCTCGACCAGCTTGCTGATGAAGTGATCAAAGCGGTAGTCGGCGTTCAGTTGCAGCGCGGCATTGCGCTCGGTGTCGCTAAGTTCATAGCTCATTGGTCAAGTCTCTCATTCAATAAAGGGCGACATGTTCACATCTTGCTGGAGCCTTGTCCAGCAAGAGTGCTCAGTCGCTCCTGTTTCGGTTATCTCAGCCCAGCGCCGGGGTCACCAGGGTGATCTCCGCCGTCTCGCAGAAACGCTGGCGCAGCCAGTAGGCGGACTCCACCTCCACGAAGCAGAGCTGATCCCGACCGGCCCAAACCCCTGCCATGATCTGCTCGAAGCGTCTCTGCTGCTGCTGCTCCCAGGCGACCGCCAGCTTGGAGCCATGGGCTTCATCCACCACCCCACGGCGCAGCTCGAACAGGTTATCGGTGATCGGGCTATTTATCTTGCCAGGGCTGTGCCAGTACATCAGCAGGTTGTCCAGCATCTCTTCGTCGTAACTCGCCAGCGCGTCCAGCTCGGGCGTCTCACCCTGGCCGCCGGCCCCGAAATCGCACCACCCCGCCGCCAGAGGAGCCAGACTCTGGGCCTCGCGCCCCTTGGCATGCTGGCGCAGGGCGGTGACATCGGCCCCCTTGATGGATGGCAGCCAGAGATCCCCCTGATGCTCATCGAGCAAGGGGAGCAACAAGGACGGTGCATAAACAGGAAAGCGGGGACCTAGGGTGTGCAGCAGAGATACCAGTGTGACAGTGATCATGAGACGCGCCTTGAGCTGGAAGACCTGGGTTCATACCTGGCCAGGAGGACAAAAGAGAGACTATTCTACCATGTTTGCCGGCACGCGGACTCTGCTCGTCCAACCAGCCGGGGCATGACGCTTCCGGCCAAAAAAGCAGCGTTCAGGCAACCCCGGCCCAGAGAAAGCCCAATACTTTGAGCCAGCGCCCACTAAAGTCAAACCGGGAATGCTAGTTTGCATACATCTTTAGCGTAAGGAGTGCATCCATGAGTGGGATCGACCAGGTTTCTGACGATTTTGTGAATGAGCTGAAAATACTGGCATGCTTTGATCCGGCGAACATGAGTCTGGGGATCAAGTTACGCAGCGACATGTCTGAAGAGTTGTGCCTCGCGGCGCAGCGTCTGCATCAACAAGGCATGATCAGTGCCGTCGATGGTGGCTATCTGACCCCCTTCGGCATGACCATGCTGGAGCATCTTCAACACCTGCTGGTGGCGCTCAAGCCGAATTGAGTTCCTGCGGCGCCCAGAGCGAGAAGTTGAGCAATTCCCAGCGCTTTCCCTGCCGCAGCAGACAAGCAAACAACAAAGGACCTTCGGGTCCTTTTACCTTGCCATCGATCAACCACTCCCCCGCCCGCTTCGGGACAGGCTGCGCCTTGATCTCCTTGGGCTGCTCAGCCTTGCCCAAACGGACCTGCACGAATTGCTGGCACACTGTCACGGCCTCGTTTGCCGCGGGATCCGGCACGGTGGTATTGGCAAGCGCCACTGTCAGCAAGAGTGATGGGATCATGATGATGGTCATTGGCAAACGTGGTTTATGAATATGCCATAAAACAAAAAGCCGTGGCACCAGAGGTACCACGGCTTTCTTAAATTCTGTAAGAATTACAGAGCAGTTACGTTCTCAGCCTGCGGGCCTTTCTGACCTTGGGTCACGGAGAACTGTACGCGCTGACCTTCAGCCAGGGTACGGAAACCGTTACCGCTGATAGCGCTGAAGTGAACGAAAACGTCCGGGCCGTTTTCTTGCTGGATGAAGCCAAAACCTTTGGTTTCGTTGAAAAACTTAACGGTACCGGTGATCATGTTAGACATATCTTTAACCTGTATTCAAAATAATTACTTATGCTTTTCAGCGGATAAAGCTCAAAAACGGGATTAACTTATGAACAACAGGAAAAGATGCAAAACATCATATTCATTGACATAACTAACGCCCTTTCAAGCTGGTTTAGATTATACGTGCCTTTGTCGATTACGCAACCAAATTTGCACCCTGCCAGGGGCAGGGTGCAATCACTTACGCATCCGCCGCTTCGAGTGCCTGAACCAGGGCTTTGAGGAAGCGCGCTGCCTCTCCGCCGGTACAGGCTCTGTGGTCAAATGTCATCGACAAGGGCAGTGCCCGGACCGGCCGTGCCTCCCCATGGATGAAGACCACTTTTTCGAACAGCTTGCCCGCCCCTATGATGGCCACCTGGGGTGGCGTGACGATAGGGCTGGCGTAGCGACCTGCGATGGCACCAAAGTTGGTGAGGGTGATGGTCGCCCCCTGCAGCATCTCCCGCGGTACGGCGCGCGCCTTCACATCGGCGATCATCCGATCCAGCCCGTGCCGAATGTCCGCCCTTTCCCGCTCGGCCACATTCTCCATCACCGGCACATAGAGCCCGTGTTTGGAGTCGACGGCGATGGCCACGTTGACCTCCCTGAACAGCCGTCTCGACAGGGTATCCCCGTCAAACCAGGCATTCATGGAAGGCTCGGCACGACACGCCACCCCGATGGCCTTGATGAGGCGCACCGTCACGTCTTCGTCTGCCCGCCAGTGACGCAGGTCCACCTCGTCGGTGATGCTGACCGGCACCACCGTCTGATGGGAGTGTTCCATCGCCTTGGCCATGGCCCGGCGCGAGCCCTTGAGGAACTCGTTGCCGCTGCTCTGCAACGCTTCGAAGGCGCTCTGCACATCCTGCTCGGTCACCATGCCGGCACTGCCAGTGCCCTTGAGTCTGTCGATGTCCAGCCCCAGCTTTTGCGCCAGCAGACGCACCGCCGGCATGGCCTGCACCAGGGCGCCACCGGGCGCCATGGCACCCACCACGAAGTGATCCTCGATGTGCTGTTGATGGGCGCTGACCTTGCCCACCACGGTGCCGTCGTCCTCCCCCCCCTCAAACTCCACCAGGGGAGCGCCGATGTGGAGTATGTCTCCCTCCTGGCCGCACAGCCTGGCGATCACCCCCGCCACCGGCGAGGGCACATCCACCAGTGCCTTGGCCGTTTCCACCGACAGCAGCACCTGATCGACACTCACTGTGTCGCCGGCGCTGACCTTCCATTCGACTATCTCGGCCTCGGCCAATCCTTCGCCCAGATCCGGTAATTTGAAAAATTTCATGACCAGTTCTCCATCCGCAGGAACATCACCAAAGGTTGACCAACTTCATGGCTCTTCCTTGCTCGTGCGCCTGGGCGCCGACAGTTGAGAAACGTCATAGCCACTTGTTCTCCATCAGTTGGTGAGCCGCATCCGCGATATCCTGCTCGGTGATGAGGTAATACTCCTCGTTGCGATAGTAGGGCACAGCGGCATCCACCCCGGTGAGCCTTCTTGGCGGCGCCTTGAGGGAGGTCAATGCCTCTTCGGTGACCCGCGCCACTATTTCGGCACCGACCCCGAAGCTGCCGCACGCCTCGTGCACCACCAGCAGACGCCCGGTCTTGCGCACCGAGGTCAGGATGCTCTCCATGTCCAGCGGCTTGATGGTGGCGAGATCCAGCACCTCGCACTGGATGTCCCGCTCCGCCAGCAGGGCGGCGGCCCGCATCACCTCCTGAATGCAGGCCCCCCAGGCGACCACGGTGAGATCCCGTCCGGGCCTCAGGGTGAAGCAGACATCCAGCGGCAGGCCGACGCCGTCATCCACCACATCCGACTTCATGGAGCGGTAGATGCGATCCGGCTCGAAGAACATCACCGGATCCGGGTCGCGAATGGCCGAGAGCAGCAGGCCATATGCCCGTCTTGGGCTGGAGGGGATGACCACTCTCAGACCCGGGATATGGGCAAACAGGGCTTCGACGCTCTCGCTGTGGTGCTCGGGCGAATGGATGCCGGCGCCATAGGGGGAGCGGTAGACGATGGGACAGGAGAGCCGGCCACGGGTGCGGTTTCGCATCCGCGCCGCCTGGCAGATGATCTGCTCCATGCCGGGGAAGATGAAGCCCTGGAACTGGAACTCGGCCACGGGTTTAAGCCCCTGGGTCGCCATGCCCACCGCCACCCCGGCGATCAGCCCCTCTGCCAGCGGCGTGTCTATCACTCGCTTGAAGCCGAACTTGTCGCGTAGGCCCGCTGTGGCGCGAAACACACCGCCGTTGACTCCCACATCCTCACCCAGCACCACCACGTCGGGGTCGTGCTCCATCTCATGATGCAGCGCCAGATTGATCGCTTCGAGCAGCGTTATTTCACTCATGCAGCCTCCCCAGACCCAGAACCATCTCGTGATGCAATGTCAGGTGAATCGCATCGCGCAGTGTCATGTCACTCATGGTGTGTCTCCCCGCCGCGCTGCTGCATGCCCTTGGCGATGATGCGCTGACGCTGGGCACGGTACTCCCTCGGCAGCTCGGCAAACTGGTAATCGAGCAGGGTTTCCGGCGCCTGCGGTGCCATGCCTTCATAGGCGGCCACGGCACGCTCGACCTCCCGGCTCGCCTCCGCCAGCAACGCCTGCTCCTGATGCTCGTCCCACCAGCCCTGATCGGCCATGAACTGACGTAGCCGCTTGACCGGCTCCTTGGCCCAGGCGGCTTCCACCTCGGCGGCCTCGCGATAGCGGGTCGCGTCATCGGCGGTGGTGTGATCCCCGAGCCGGTAGCTGACGGCTTCGATAAGCGTCGGCCCCTTGCCGCTGCGGGCCCGCTCGACGGCGGCGCGGGTCGCCTCATAGACGGCCACCACGTCGTTGCCGTCGACCTGCAGGCTGCGCACCCCGGCCCCTATCCCCTTCTGGGCCAGAGTAGGCGCGCTCGACTGCAGCTTGCGCGGCACCGAGATGGCCCACTGGTTGTTGTTGATGATCATCACCATGGGGAGGTGCCAGACGCCGGCGCAGTTGAGCCCCTCGAGAAAATCTCCCTTGGAGGTGCCGCCATCGCCTATGGTCACCACGGCGACCTTGGGCTGGTTGCGCAGCTTGAAGGCGGCCGCTATGCCGGCGGCATGGGTGATCTGGGTGGCGATGGGGACGCAGATGGGCAAGTCTTCCGACAACTCGCCATCGGCCTTGTAGAAGACACTGCCCCGTTCGTCCCCGCCCCAATATTGCAGGTTCTGCTCCATGGGCACGCCCCGCACATAGAGGGTGGGCATGTCACGGTAATAGGGCACATAGACATCCTCTGGCCGCATAGCGAGACCGACCCCAATCCCCACCGCCTCAGCCCCCAGATGGGAGGGAAAGGTGCCGAGCTTGCCGGTTCGCTGCAGTGCTATCGCTTTCTTGTCGTAACTGCGCACCATCACCATGTTGCGGTAGAAGGTGTGCAGCATCGCCTTGTCCAGCCAGGTCGGCAGTGTCGCGACCGGGCGCCCCTCCTCATCGAGGTAACGAAGGAAGGGGATGTCGACATGGGTCATAACTGGCTCCTTGCCGTTGTCAGCGTCACCACCATGAGGTGACCCTTAGAATGTAAATAAGATGTTAAGCAAAGGACAAGGTGATTCAGTCAGGTAAGACCAGTAGAAACTTCTTTAATTTCAGAAAGAAGATGAGGTTTTCGGCGAGCAGAAACGAAGAAGGGAGCCCTTTCGGGCTCCCTGTCAGGGCGAGTTCGGGATCACGTCCATCTTGGCCACGCCGCCTGGGGCGCAGGGTTGACGTGAAAAGATAGGCTCAGATCACTCCCACAGACGGGTCGGCACCACCAGCAGCATGGTCCGCTGGCCGATGGCCACGTTGGCATTGGGGAAGACCACAGCCTCCCGCGCTTTCTCTACCCTGTACTGCCGATCCCCGTCTTCCGCCAGCACAAACCCCTGGGGAAATTCGGTGAAATTGTCCACATCGCTGGCAAACAGGAAACGAAACGCGGCCGTTTGCTTGTTGATCACCCGATCGATGGCAAAAATCGTGAAGTCATCCGCCCGCCAGGGCTCGAGCACTACCTCATCCTGGGTCACCAGCTCCTGCAACGCCTGACGCGCCTCGATGAAGCGGGTCATGTCGTTCTCGCCAAAGGGGCGCACCTTGCCGAGCTCCACGGTGAAGGCATGGGCGCCATGCTGGTGCGAGCTGTAATAGCTGAAGGTGGTGGTCGGGCCGCTCGAGAGCAGTATGGTGCGCACCCCGCAGGCCCCGAGGAACTGCACCTGCTCCTTGCAGTGCGGCCGCTCGTGGGGGAAGGGGTAGACCGCAAACTTCTCGTGGCGGGAGCCGCGAATGGCGGTGTGCAGATCGTAGTGATAACGGGGCCGGGCGGGATCGGCGAAGAAGCGGCTCACATACTGCTCCAGGCGCATGGCGCGAATGCGCTCCCTGTTGCACAGCCCCTCCCCCTTGCTGTGGGCTCCAGAGAAGAGCCGGTTCATGTTCTCCTCCACCTCGCGTGCCCCCTGGTTCATGGCGGCGGGGTTGCCAAAGAGGAAGAGCACCCGGTGGCGAGCCTGAAGCTCCCCGCCGAGCAGCCGGGTCAGCAGCTGGTTGCAGATCTCGATGGGGGCTGTTTCGTTACCGTGAATGCCGCAGGAGAGCACTATGTCCTTGCGCCCGCCAGGCGACTGACCCATGGGCTCCAGGCAGAGCACGCCGGTGTCCCACACGCTCACCCGGGTGCCGTTGGCCAGATCGAAGGCAAAGGGCTCGAGCTGCCACTCGTGGCGGCGGGTCAGGGCCAAAAAGTCATGCTGGGGAATCATCCATCTCACCCTCTTGTCTGGAATGCTATGGCCGGATTATACGCAAGGCAGGCGGGCTTAAAATCAATTTTTAAACAAATTCAAACAGTAAGGATACAAAGTTGGCGAGGGATGATGACAACTCATGCCGCACGGGGCAAACAGAAGGAAAAACAGACAAGGGGAAATGAGGGGAAGCGGCAACAGGGGAAAAGTCAGGCCCGTTTGAGGGCGAAAAACACAGGCAGAGCAGTTCAGATCAGCAAGAAAACGAGGCATCCATGCCCGGTATATCAACCACGCCAGAACGGCTTGGTGGTCTCTTGATAGCGGTCAGCTTCGTTCAGACCAATGTCCTTGAGCAGGTAGGCGGGCAGCTCGGAGAGCTGGCGACGGCTGCGGCTGCGTTCCAGCCAGGTCAGGACGGTCATCTTGACGCGAGCAACCAGATTCGATTCGCTGGAATCCTGGTAACCGGCTTCGGTATAAGTCATGTTGGCCATGATATGGCTCCTCTCTCTAGTTCTGCGCAAGGCTCGGATTTGATGCGCAAAGCTTAGTCAGGGCGAGAAGGCGCCTCAATTGACGAATTTTGATACATGAGATTAGTAAAAGTAATGGCTGATCTCGCCATGGGGAAAAATACAAATTATTGATTTATATGTGAAATATTAGCCAGAGATTCCCCCTCCCAGCCGTGCAGCATTTTCTCCTGCCCCATCGGCTTCTAACTATGCAGTTTCCCACGTTAGCTATGCAGAGCCCGAGTTCGAGACAGGACGCTGCCACCCCTGCCGCACCGCCAATTGTTAACCATTGGATCACTTAAAGATCGTTATTTAACAGGATGATACAGACAGGCAACTCCCGAAAGGCGGCCACGGCAGCCGCCCTTGCACCGCGCTTGAAAGGCGGCACTTGGCGCCTTCCCGTCATGCTGGTATGGTTATTTATACAGTGGTTTAATCATGCCCCCTGATCGCCACCTTTAGGGCGACGGATTGGGGGAACACACAGGATATGCCGATGGACACCTTTACCCCCACCGCCGCCCTGCGTCAACAGATGGACGCGCTGGAAGACGCCCTTGCCCGTCTCGCCAGACTGCTCGGCCAGCTCGAGTTGCTGGAGGCCCATGTCTATCCCCTGCCCGCCGTGCCGCAAGGGGAAGAGCATGACCCTATCGAGGCCATCGAGGTGGGTTATCTCTCGGGGGAGGCGGCACTGGCCGCGGCCGTGACGGCCTTTCAGGATCACAGCGCCCGCCCCGGCTGCTCCACCAAGGCGACTCACCGCCTGCCTGGCTGGTTGCGCTTCCCCGCCAACAGCGCCCCCTTGCTGCACCCGCTGCTCGACGAGATCAACGGCCACAAGCTCGCCTTCAAGGCCTTGGTGCAGGCCGCCGGCGGGCGAGACGAGAAGTTCGAACTGGTACACGGCGCACTGCCCGGGGTCATCACCCTGCAGGTCTATCGCAAGCTGACCCTGCTCACCGGAGAGCTGCATTCCCTCGGTTTCACCTGGGCCGACAAGCAGAGCATCAGCCGCCTCAGCCGCGAGCAGGTGCTGGAGATGCTGGAGCGCAGCCGCCGCTATGTACCGGCGCTCTCCAGCAACGAGGAGTGGAGCAAGATGGTGGATCAGGAGGTGTATGACATTCGCCGCCTGCCGGCGGATGCGCAGCTGCGGATCCGCCGACCGGTCAAGACCCACCCCATGATCAACCTGCTCTGGCTGGACAGGGAGCCGCGCAAGCAGCAGCTCAAGGCGAGCCTGCCCCTGCTGCTCTGCTCGGACAACCCGCCCAGCGTCACCCACCTCGGCCACTATCCGCCCAAGCTGCGCCAGGCGCGGCGGGATCGCAAGATTGGCGGCGAGGCCATCATAGAGCGGCTGCACCTCTATCGCTATCAGGGCTAGCGCCTCTTAATCAGACCCATGAGAGGGGCCCCAGACGCGGGCAATGAGCCCCTGAAACAGAGAAGGGGGATGGTCACCAGGACCATCCCCCTCTCGCACCCAGGCAGGCAGCACCGCTCCTAGCTCATCAGCAGGGCGCGCAGGCTCTCCACGTCCAGGCCACGCACCTCGGACTGGCCGCTCAGCAGGCCATCGGCCAGGGCCCGCTTCTCGTCGTGCAGCGCCACTATCTTCTCCTCCACCGTCTGCTCGCACACCAGTCGATAGACTGTCACCGGCTGGGTCTGGCCCATGCGGTGCGCCCGATCGCTCGCCTGATCCTCCACCGCCGGGTTCCACCAGGGATCCAGGTGCAACACTGTATCGGCCTGGGTCAGGTTGAGGCCTGTGCCCCCCGCCTTGAGGCTGATGAGGAACAGGGGAACCGGTTCATGACGAAAACGCAGTATGGACTCCTGGCGGGACTTGGCGGAGCAGCCCCCGTCCAGATAGCAGTAGTCCCATTTTTTGAGCTCGATGCGGGCTCGCAACAGGCTCAGCAGATCGACGAACTGGCTGAACACCAGCACCCGGTGGCCGCCATCGATGGCTTCCTCCAGGAGCGCCATGGCCTCGTCCAGCTTGCTGCTGGTCTGGGACCACTCCGGCATCACCAGCTCGGGGGAGCAGCAGAGCCGCCGCAAGCGGGTCAGGCCGCTCAGCACGTGCATCAGGGCGCGGCCATCGGCGCTTTGCACCTGCTGCACCACCTCGCGCCTGGTCGCCTCGTAGAGCTGACGCTCCTCGGGGGAGAGGCTGATATGGTGGATGATCTCGGTCTTGTCCGGCAGCTCGGTCAGCACCTGCTGCTTGAGGCGGCGCAGGATGAAGGGGCTGATCACCGCCCGCAGCAGCGCCATGTGCTGGGGATCCTTGACCGCCTTGCCGAAGCGGCGCTTGAACTCGCCGAGGCTGCCGAGCAGGCCCGGGTTGATGAAGGTGAACAGGCTCCACAGCTCCCCCAGGTGGTTCTCGATGGGAGTGCCGGAGAGGGCCAGGCGAAAATCCCCCTCGAGCTGGAACAGCAGCTTGGCACGCTGGGTGCCGGCATTCTTGATCTGCTGCGCCTCGTCCAGCACCATGCTCGCCCAGCGGCGGGACTTGAGGGACTGGGCCAGGCTGCCGAGCATGCCGTAGTTGACCAGGATGATCTGGCCCGCCTTGGCCTCCTGGATCAGGGTCTCCCGCTCGGCGGGATTCTCGAACACCACCACCTCCAGCTCGGGGGCGAACCGGGTCACCTCCTCCTGCCAGTTGGTGACCACGGACTTGGGCACCACCACCAGGGCGGGGCCGAGGTGCTGGCGCATGCGCAGCACCATGAGCGCCTGCAGCGTCTTGCCAAGGCCCATGTCATCGGCGAGACAGGCGCCGAAGCCATGGTGGGCCAGGGTCGCCATCCAGCGCACCCCGTCCTTCTGATAGTCCCGCAGCGCCGTCAAGAGCTCGGGGGCACACTCCACCTCCTGCTGCCACTCCTGCTGCAGGGAGTGCCAGGCATCATCCCCGGCCGTGGTCACCGCCGACAGCAGGCGGGCCAGGGGGTAGGCCAGCTTGTTGTTGATGCGCTGCTCGGTGTCCAGCATGGCCCCCAGCATGGTGAGGCGCTCCACCAGCTTGTCACTCAGCATCAGGCTGGTCTTCTCGTCGAGCTGAACTGTGCGCTGGCCCGGGGTCAGCTGGCGCAGGATGAGGCGCAGATCGAGGATCTGGTGCTCATCCAGCGCCAGTGCCCCCTCCACCTGGAACCAGTCCTGGCGACGCTCGATGCGCAGGCTCAGGGCCGCCTCGTCGAGGCTCTTGAGACGGGCGCTGTCCTGATGCCAGTGAACGACCACTCCGGCGTCCACCAGCTCGGGCAGCGCATTGACCAGGGTCAGTGCCTGCTCACCGTCCAGCTTCCATTCGTTGCCCGGCAGACCTATGGGCAGCTGGTTGCGCAGCAACTGGGCCTCGGCCTTCTCGGCAGCCAGATCCCGTTGCCAGTAGTGATAGTCCCTGACGCCCTGGCGCACTATGGCCTCCCCCTTGCCAAGGGGCAATGGCGGCAGCTCCCCCTCCCGGGTCACCAGCTGGACCAGCAGCTGACCATCCTGCCAGTCCAGCTGAACCGAGGGCACTCCGGGCCAGGGGGTCAACTCGGCATTGCCGCTGAGCCCCTCGACCTGGCTGTGCCAGGGCAGCTCGGGAATGGCGTCCAGGGTACGTTGCAACTCGGCGAGCCCTTCGGCCGGCAGCAGCGGGATGGATTCCAGCGCAGGCAGTCTGTCCAGCAGGGCCTGCGGGGTCAGGATGAGCTGCCACAGATCCTGGGCCAGGGGCACTATGTGCGCCCCTCGCGCCGCGGCGGCCGGGCTCAAAACGGCGCTCATGCCATGCTCGGTGGCGACCACCTGCAGCAAGGGGGCGCTGATGGCCAGTTGCAGCTTCTGCCCCTTGGCGTTGAACAGGCGCGGATGGCTGGCCAGGGGAGCCCAGGCATCCCGCGGCAGCTTGCTCATGCCCCTTGGCAGGGTGCGCACCAGTGCCCAGTCCGCCTCGTCGAGCAGGGCGGCATACTGGGTGGAGAGCAGGGCAGGATCGACCCGGCGCCCGGCGGTCCACTCCCCCTTGGTGCTCTGCTTCTGGATCTTGCACTCGAGCTCGGGCCCTTCCGCATGGAGCAACCATACCAGCCGCTCCTGCGCCTTGCGCACGCCGCTGGAGCGCCCCAGCCCCTGCAGCCAGTTGAGCCAGCTGGCCGAGGCGGGGGTCTTGTCCTCATCCTCGGCGTCGCTGGTCGCATCGAGAGCCGGAGCGGCACGCAGTTGCTGCAACGGGGGACGCTCGGCCCCCTCTCCCAGCAAGAGGCGCAACAGATCCTGGCAGAAGACCATCAGGCGATGACGGGGCTCGGCCTCCAGCACGTGGGAGAGATCCCACTTGTGCAGTATGGCCACCTGGGGGCTCTGCTCGCCGTGGCGCGCGAGGGCGCAGAGATCCAGCCAGAGGTAGCCCCAGTGGAGCTCCTCCAGCGGCAGTTGCAGGGTATCGAACAGGCCTATCGCCTGACCGTGACGATCACCGGCCCACTGTCCCAGCAGATCCGAAAGCAGGGGGAAATGGTTGCCAAGGCTGCGCTGCCACTTCTTGCGTTGCTCGCTGGCGAGCACGGGATCGGCCTGCTGCAACCAGCCAAGCCAGAGCAGGGAGCTGAACATCCTGGGCCAGGGCTCGTGCGCCGCCGGCGCCTGCCCCAACGCGGCAAGCAGCCGCTCCGCCAGAGGTTGTTCATCACTCTGCTCGGCCAACTGTTGCAGAGCTGGCCAGTGAGTGGTCACCTCGCCAGCCAGTGGGCCGCAGAGCCAGTCCCACTCGTTGGCCAGCGCCTCGAGGTGGCTTGCCAGCGCGGGGGCGCAGGCCGCGGTCACGGACGCCAGCGGCCAGCGCGCCTCAGGCTCGGCATCGAGCAGGGTCTGCAGGGCGAAATGCTCCAGCAGCAGCTGTTGCCAGGCAGGGCTTGAGCCAGGCAGCAGGCGGTGGGCATCGGGCTGGTCGAGCAGGCTCAAGAGATCCGCGCTCTGGTAGTAGGCGGGGATCTGCCCCGCCTCCCCCAGGCAGAGTTCGCGCACCACCCCTTGTGCCATCTCCTGACCGGTGACCGTGGGAACCCGCGTCCAGTCCGGCATGGGGCAGGCCCCTGATCGCACCGCCAGGATCAGGGTCAGGGTGCCCTCCGCCGTCAGGCTCCACTGCTGCTCGGTGCGCAGCCGTATCAGCCCTTGCTGCTGCAACTGGTTAAGCCGGTCCGTCAGCGCCTGCCCGGGCGAGCGCTGTGCGTACAGCGTGTCTTGCAAATAACGGGTACTGGCGGCGCGCTGCAGTTGCAGCTCGCTGAGCAGGGCATAGCAATCCGAAGAGAGGGTGAAGGCTGACATCAGAACTCGCGGGCAGGTGCAAAGGCGGAATTTTAACGGGAAAGCGGCGGCGGCTCGACCCTTAACCGCGAATTAGTACAAAAAAATAACCGCGAATTAGTACAAAAAAAGCGGTCAGGCTCATAAAAGCGGGGACAGGGGCCGGGCAGACCCTCTTCTGCGGGCGGCCAGCAGGGCATGAAAAAAGGCGCCGCAGCGCCTCTTGATGGGGTAAGCAAACTCGCCGGATTCAGCTTTCCAGGTGCGCCAGACGGGCTTCCAGGGCCTGCAACTGCGACTTGAGGCGCTCAACTTCCTCTTCCAGCTGACTCAGGCGATCGGTGGCAGGAGAGCCATAGCTGCTGGCGGGAGCGGCCTCGGCCAAGGCTTCCAGATCGATTTCGCCGCCAAACAGGTGGGCATAGCGTGATTCCCGCTTGCCCGGCTCCCGGGGCAACTTGACCACATAGGGCCCCCGCTCGACCAGCCCGACCAGCACCGCATCCACTTCGGTCACATCGTCGAAGCTGCACAGCCGGTTGGTGCGCGAGCGCAGCTCACCCGGAGTCTGGGGGCCACGCAGCAAGAGCTCGCAGATGATGCCAAGCTCCTGGGCACTGAACTTCAGTTCACCGAACTCGGTGTTGCAGAAACGGTGCTGATAGCGAGGCACCCGGGCATTGAAACCGGCAGTGTTGACCACCAGACGGCGGCGGATCAGTTCGTCGATGACGGCGCGGATATCCAGCTCGGCGAGCTCGAGCACGGGTTCGCGATTGCTCTTCTGGTTGCAGGCATTGACCAGTGCATTGAGAGAGAGAGGGTACTGATCCGGCGTGCAGATCTCTTTCTCTATCAGACAGCCGATCACGCGAGCCTCTAATGGGCCTAGTACTAACTCCATTTCAACCTCCCTTGCCAAACGTTAAGGCGGTTATCTTAGCCAAGGCACTCCGTGCGTCCAGCACTGAACCGCATTTTTGCGAGCCGAGGAAACCCTTGATGAAACATCGTACAATCCGGCCGCGGCAAGGGGGCTCGCCCTGGCATCATACCGCCAGGGAAGCCCACACCAGGCGTCCCCCTAGACGGACTTGTCGACCCGGGTATCCGTTCCCGTCGTCAGGATGCGAACCTTGTCCCCCTTGTCGAACGTGAGCGCAGGATCCTGATCCTGCTTCACGTTGAGCAGTTTTCCCGCCTCGGTCTTGATCAACAGCTCGACCGTCTGCTTGCCCTGCACACTCTGCTGGTTGCCCTGGCGGCGACGGGAGGCCTCGGCCCCCGCCACGGCCCCCACAGTAGTCGCGACTGTCTGGCCCGAGCCACCGCCAAACTGGCTGCCGACGGCAGCCCCCAGAGCGGCGGCTCCTATGGTGCGCAGTGGCCGTGCTCCACCCTGCTGGGGCGTCGCCTCCTGGGTCAGGATGCGGCTCTCTTGCACTGTGCCATATTCCACCTGGGCGCTGGTGCCCACGAGGGCCGGTGTGCCCATCAGGATGAGCAGGCTGGTAACCATGGATGCAATCTTCTTCACGATGTCGACTCCGATGACGACTGAGACTCGATGGCGCCAGCACCGCGCTTGCGCGGCCCGCCATCTCCATTCGGGAGACTACACCGCCAATCCTGACTGTGAGCTTGCCTGGGATGGAAATGATCACGGCCGCGAGGCGGCCGTGATGGAGTCAGGAACAGTGGTGCCCGGCCCGCTCATGAGGAGGGTTTGGGCTCCAGGGTCGCAGCGACCGACTTGGCCGCCGAGCCGGTGAGCAAGGGCTCACCAGGATAGAGCACCAACGCATCGGCCCGCAGACGGTCGGCCTCTTCGGCCCGCCCCAGCGCATTGAGGGCGATCACCATGTTGGCGTAGATATTGGCCCTCGGGGTATGGCGCACGAAGGCCTGCCCCCAGTCGAGGTAGGCTTCAAGCTCCGCCTTGTTGTTGGCCTGCAGACCGACCATGAGGCGCACCGCGTTCACGTCGAACTCCACACGGGTCAGCCAGGCCATGGGGTTCACGATGTCGAGCAGGAGCGCAGGCTGCTTGTAACCGCCCCGCTCATACTTGGTCACCACCCAGGCGGTATGCATGGCGGTTAACATGAAGGGGATGACGATCAGGGGAATGGCGATGGCCATGAAGCGCAGCAGCAACCAGGGGCGGCACAGATGGTCGCGCCAGTTGCCGTAGTCTTGCTCCTCCACCTCCGCATCCATCGCATACAGGAGCAGCAGCAGCGCCCACCACAGGGCGATGGCGTGGTAGAAGGGGTACTCGGTCTGGGTGTGCAGCAAGATGGGGGTCACCAGTGCAAGCAAGGCGGCGCCCTTGACCCAGCCCGCCCGGCTCAGACGCCACAGCAGGGCACCGCCCATCAGCACCATGCCCAGCATGGGGGCCAGGCCCCCTTCCACCGCCCAGTAGAGAAACTCGTTGTGGGGGTGATCCAGGTTGTACTCGATCTGTACCATGGCCGGATTCAGCGCCTTGTCGGCCATGTAGTGATGGAGAAACACCGACTCGAAGCTGCCATAGCCCCAACCGGTCCAGGGCATCTGAGCAATCAGCTTGGCGGCATAGGGCCAGTAGATGGAGCGCATGCCGCCTGATTGGTAGATCTCGAGCCCTCGTCTTGCTCCAGCCATCAGGTATTGCGAAGCCAGCCCGATCAAGATGCCCAGCGCTACCAGCGCGAGCATCCTGCCCAGCCGCCGCTCACGACCCAACTGGGCAGACAGCAATAAGAGAGCCATCATGCCGCCCAGTTGCCCGACCCGCGATTGCAAGATGACCAGCAGCAGGGAAGTGATCAGGATCACCCCATAGCGCAGCCCCTTGAGCCAGGGGTTGGCATCACCGCGCAGCTCCAGCCAGATGGCCAGTGACAGGCCGGTCGCCATGAAGCTCGCCATCACGTTGGGTTGCTGGAAGATGCCATAGGGGCGGTTGGCCTGGGTGTCATACCCAATCCAGTTGCCCGGCACCAGCAGGTAATACTGCACCAGGCCGAGCAGCGCCTCAATGGCGACGGCCCCCAGCAGCATATAGAGCAGCCGGTCTCGCGCCTCGCGGCCGAATCGCCACTGATAGAGGCTTGCCAGAAACAGCAGGCCGGCAAACAGCCCCAGCAGCCGGGGAATGGCATAGTCCTTGAGCTCGAATCCCGGATAGGCCATGGGCAGCAACAACAAGATCCCCCCCAGCCACTGGGCCGTCAGCAGCGGCGAGACCACCAGTCGCTGGCTGAGGGTCACATACCACAGCCCCAGCGCCATCACCAGGCTGGCGAAGATCCAGCCCCAGGCATTGAACGGCAGATAGAGCCCTGCCCCGCCCGGGTTGTGCATGAAAAAATGCATGCCAAGCAACCAGTACAAGACTGATGTTCCCCAAAAAACCTTATGAACCAAACTGCACTCTCTTCCCATTTATGCCTCATCATGCATAAAAAAAGCCGTGACAGTAAAAACACTATCACGGCTCATTAGACTAACGAATCAATACCGAGAAGAGCTTTACAACGGCAAACGTTCAGTCATGTCATACAAGGTATGGCTTCGGCTGAGCATCTGCCCCCCATCTCTTGTCAGAGGAACCCATCCAATTGTTCCCTTGGATGTTGTGGGACGAATCAACATCAAGTCAAAGGGAATCGTGATGTAGATACCTTTGGTAAAACTGCCTTCCCCATACTCTTCGGCCGACACATCCGTCAAGGTTGCGTATGCCCCCATCACAATCCCGGAGTCAAAGCGCTTGGAGAAATCAAACGTGGCCCCCAGGTCACCAGCCAGATAACGCCCGACAGCTACCTTGGCAGTGACATTGTCCATGAAAGGCAACTGCCAATAGCCAGTCAAGTGACCCGTAGCAACGTCGTAATCAGCCATCTTCAGGGTGTTGTTCCAATCACGCTGCTTGACCCAGTTGGTATCCAGACCCAGAGCCCATGACTGACCGAAAGGACGATAAAGCACCTCTCCCCCGACACCGGCGTACATCATTTCCAGATAGCCGCCGTATGCCTGGCCGTACCACTCCTGACCAAATTGCTCCATATGTGTTAACTGGAGATTGTTCAGCAGAATATTGGAAGAGTCGACATACTCTCTCACCCAAGTGCGTACTCTCGGTAACGCATCCGTGTCGGCAGGTGGTGTTTTGTAATTAAATTTGTCGTAATTGTTCGCAATATTGAAGAACAACGTACCCTGTAACCAATCCTTATCGGAAAGACGCAGCCCACTGTTGGCATTAATGCCTATCTGATACATATAAAATGATTCAGGACCACCAAAAGATTGCGTCAGTGCCGGGTCAAATGAATAAGAGAACCACTCTGGTTCAGATTGGTAACGGAGCGTTCCCTGAACAGGAGCAGGTACTTTTTGATGCTCTTCTACCACTGCCTCCTGCCCAAGAACCTGGGGCTGGTTCGCCTTTCGCACAGAGTCGAGATCAATCACCGTCTCTTGCAACTGGAAATCTCGCTGGCGCTCAATGACTCTCAACTCTTCGACAGTGTCAGGCAGATGATTAATCGCAACCAGCGCAGTACGATCGATCGCTTCTTGCTGGTCCCTATATTTGTGCTGTTGACCCAGCAAGGTTACAGTGGACTGGTTACTATAAAGTGATGCTGTATTCCAACCAGCATTACTTTCAAACTGTCCTGCCATGACAGGCCAATCAACGTGTGACGAGTCTATCGGGGCCTTTTCAGCGATATACACAGGGCGAGGCTCATCTAAGGAAGGTGCGAACAAGTCCCTGATATGAGATCATGTTTGTCATCTGGAGCCATGGAACAGGGTTCATCATGAGT
>NZ_JAPDBQ010000066.1:0-22131 GCF_027705325.1 Aeromonas sp. QDB18 | reverse complement strand
CCGAAACCCAACAAGGAGTTTCGGATTCTTACACAGCCTGAGGATCGGTCAATGGATCCTTAACTGATCGGCATTAGGGCCCGCAGGCCCCTTTTTATATTGAGACGTCATCCTCAGTGGCGACCGAAGGGCCACCAGGACTTGTCGTTGTCCTGGATGTCGACCCGGGTCTGCTGCAGGGCGCCGGGCAGGCCCCCTTCCACCCGATCGAGGCTCACCCTGAACTGCTCGGTGGGCTCCACAAACCAGTCATCGATGATCAGCACCTTGACCGACTTGCTGCCCCCCTCGCCCGCAGCCCAGCTCACGGTCTGGCTGAACCAGGGCAGGAAATCCAGCCCCCAGCGCGCCGTGACTCCGTCAAGGGCCACCCGGGCCCGGGCCGGCTTGCTCAGATCGCCGCTGCGCACCAGGGGGATCTCGGCAAACCACTGCCCCTCGTTCACCGTCATGCTGGCGCGCGCCAGCGAGATGGTGGACGGCGCCAGCTTGTCCTTGATGGTCACCAGGGTCTGGTGCTGATCCCCCAGGGCCGCGCCGCTCGGGTCAAACAGCTCCAGGGTAAAGGTCTCGTCCCCCTCGTGCAGGGTGTCGCTCTTCACCGGAATGCTGATGGTCTGGGGCTCGCTCTGCCCGGCGGCCCAGTGCAGGGTGCCGGTGAGGGGCGCCACGTCGCTTGTGTCCCCGCTGCCGTAGACGATGCGATAGCTGACGCTCGCCTCCCCGTGGCTGCCATCGCTGCGACTGACACTCAGGGACAAGGTATTCCCCTCCTCCACGTTCGCAGCGGCGCTCTCGAGACTCAATACCCCGGCGGGTGGCTGCGGATACTGGATGGCCACCAGCACCGGATCGTGATCCGAGGCGCTGAAGGGCCCTTCGGATTTCGCCAGCTGACCGCTGTACTTAGTGCCGTACTCGAAGAAGTTGCTCTCGGCGGAGTTGATGTGCCAATCCTCGATGCCGATCACCTTGGCCGCGAGGCTCGGGTTTGCCAGGGCGTGATCCAGGTTGCCGAGCTCCCCTTCGTAGCTGTAGGAGTAGGTGTCGGTGCCATGGAAGCGGGTATTGAGGTTCACCAGACCATACCCCTTGCCAAGGGCGCTGCCGCTCTCCTCGAAGGGCTGACCCGCCAGAGTGGTGAAGGAGGCGCTCATGATCTGGCGCGCCTGGGCGGCCGGATCATAGTCGGTCAGCACCCGGATGGGATCCTCCATGCCATAGGCGTTCATGTCGCCGATAAGCAGCAGATCCCCGGCCAGATCCTTGAGGTGCTCCCCCAGCACCTTGGCGGCGGAGACCCGCAGCGCGTTGCAGTGGCCCTGGCCATCCAGCGGATCGGCGCTGGCGTAGTCGGGGTAATCCTCGAAGCAGGCGGAGCCCTTGGACTTGAGGTGGTTGACCACCAGGGTCAGGGGCGCATCCCCCTTGGGCGAGCTGAAACGCTGCACCAGCGACTCGCGCATCCCCTGATTGATGGTCACCGGTTTGCCGCTGGCGTCCACCGCCTCGGCCTGCTGCACCGGCAGCGCGATAAGGCTGGCGGCCCCCTCCGGGGTCACTTTGGCGGGTCGGTAGATGAGCCCCACCGTGATGGCGTCGGTGCCAATGGGCTTGCCATCCGGCGAGGCAATCCAGCGGTAGTGATCCGCCTCGTCCGGCTGGGCGGCGTTGAGGGCCGTAACCAGATTGGCGATGGCGGAGTTGTCGCCATAGCCGTTGTTCTCGATCTCCATCAGCCCCACCACGTCGGCATTGAGGCGGGTGATGGCGCTGACTATCTTGGTGCGCTGCAACTCGAACTCCGCCACCGTCAGGGCGCCCCGGTTGCTGCCGGTGGGGTTGGCATCCCCGCCCACGACCGTGGTGAAGAAGTTGAGCACGTTGAAGCTCGCGACCCGCAGATCCCCCGCCTCGGCGAGCTCGGGGGTTTCCACCCGATCCCAGCCACTGTGATCTATCTGGCTCGCGTCGATGCGATTGCTGGCCACCAGCCTGAACAGGTTGTAGGAGTAACCAAGCGCCCCCTCCAGCCCGTTGAGCTTGTCGCCGATGCGCAGGTAACCGTCCTCGGCGTTGAAGCCGGGGAACCAGGGCAGCACACCGTCCGGCGCCTTGGCGTCGGTCTCCACCACCAGCTGGTTCTGCTGGTTGCGAAGGGCCCAGTCGCTCGCCTCCTGGCTCATGGCGGCAAATTTCTGGGTCGACTTGATGAGCGGCGCGCCATAAGAGAGCACCAGGTTGTTGCGCTTGCCGTCGTAATCGAAGCTGAAGTTGCGGGTCACCACCAGGCTGGAACCGGGCACCAGCCGTACCTGCATCCCCTCGTGACGCTCCAGCAGCTGGCTCAGGCTCTCGCCCGCCACCGGCAGCAGATCCACCGCAGCCGGGATGGCCCCTTGCGGCCGGGTCACCACCAGCTCGTCTGCGTTGATCTGGGTCTGGTTGAAATACTCCTTCACCTTGCCAGACACACACACCTCGGCCCCCGGCACGACGGCAGCGTTGGCCTTGGTGGTGTAGACGAAGAGGCCGTCGGAGGTAGCCGCATCCCCGTCCCCCTGCTCGTCCTGAATGAAGAAGCCCTTGTAGAGGCCGCTCACTACCTGGGTCACCACGCCGCGGGTGGCGTAAGCCTGTTCCGATTCGAACTTGCCGGCTGGCACCAGGGGGCTGCTGGTGCCGGGGCCCTGAATGGCGGGCACCGGCACCAACTGATCCACCGGGCAGACGAAGGCGGGCGGCT
This sequence comes from Aeromonas sp. QDB18, assembly GCF_027705325.1. Lineage (NCBI taxonomy): Bacteria > Pseudomonadati > Pseudomonadota > Gammaproteobacteria > Aeromonadales > Aeromonadaceae > Aeromonas > Aeromonas sp. QDB18. The sequence continues at coordinate 19,385 of NZ_JAPDBQ010000066.1, read as the reverse complement.
GGGTGCCATCGCAGGGACCATCGCCACTGCAACCCAGGCCACTGGCGTCATCTTTCGGGGCGGCCACGTATTCCTGCGCCGGATCAAAAGGCGACGTCGCATCAGTGCGGCCCATGGTGACGGTGGCCTTGCGGCGCAGGGTCATGTCCAGGGTCGAAACGTTGCCGGAGACCCAGGACGTGCCCGGATCCACCCCTACCTGGCCGAAGCTGTCGATTATCTCGCTGCCGCGATAGAGCACCAGGGCATCGTCGCCGTTGAACACCAGGTTGCCGCTGGTCTGATTGGCCTTGGCCAGGATCTCGGTATTTGCGGAGGGGTTGGCCAGCACCAGACTGGCGCCCGGGGCCAGGGTGCCTTGCAGCGCCAGGCTGTTGGTGGGGGATTCGCTGATGGGTTTGCCGTTGGCGTAGAGGGCCAGCCGGTATTGTGAGAGATCGACGGCGTCGCTGCCGAGGTTGCTCAGCTCCACCGCCTTGTTGTTGCCGGACCCTTCCAGGTATTCGGTGATGAGCAGTTGTGCCTGTGCCTGTCCAGCGAGCGCCAGCCCGACGGCCAGCGCCACCAGAGAGTGTCTTCCTGACATGGTCAGTTTCCTTTTTTATTTGCAGATCATGTTATTGGCGCCCCGCACAAGGCGGGCCGCAGCACCTTGGATGCAGCCATCAGCGGGAGGCATGTCAGCCCCCGGCCGAAACTGCGCGCCCACTCTGCCCCGTCGACGCCGGGGCTGCTGCGAGCTGGCTAACAATGACAACAAAATGTTGCGCCAAGGTGACGGGCAATACCCGAATGGGCAGTGTCTGCCATCGCTGCGCAGGAAGTTGTCGCCCCCCAGCCCCTGCTGGCTGCCTCCGTCAGGGAGCGACATCGGCTCCGGGGCAGACGGGAGGAACACTACGGCGGCCTCTGCCCGGTACCATTTCGTGAACAGCGCCACTCACAGACTCCGAATCATGGGCAAATCCATGGGTGCCATACCGGGCGCCACCCCCTTCGTGGCCCGAGAAGGCAGAAAACCGCGGGATGAGACTCTCTCCTGGTGCTCTTGTGGAACCGGTTTCAGTAATGACAGAAATAACAAGAGAGGGGATGACACAAACGTTTGTTGCTTTTGCGCTCGCGAATGGCAATAGTTCTCACTTTCTTTTTTGACCGTCTCTATTCTCGAGGTGCTACAAGATGTTTCGTCACCCCCTGGCAAAGTTGCTGCTGCTCGGCCAGCTCGTCCTGGTGAGCTGGATGGCGCAGGCCGCCCCCCCCGTTGAAGTGGAAGATGTGATGGGCCGCAAGGTCTCCCTCAGCCTTCCGGCAAGCCGCATCGTGCTCGGTTTCTATCCCGAAGATTACCTGGCGGTGGCCGGTGAAGGCGGGGCCGAACGCCTGGTGGGCATGTCCCTGGGCTGGTTCATGAAGTCCCGTCCCGCCATCTGGTCTCTCTACGTGGCCAGCCAGCCACAACTGGCCAAGGTCCCCGACCTTGGCAACGTACAGGATCAGAGCTTCTCCATCGAGAAGACCCTGGCGGTCAAGCCCGACCTGGTGATCCTGGCGAAGTGGCAATATGAGGCCCTGGCCGCCGACCTGCCACGCCTTGAGCAGGCGGGGATCCCGGTGGTGGTCATCGACTACAACGCCCAGACCCTGACACAGCACATGGCGAGCACCCTGCTGCTTGGCAAGCTGACCGGCCAGGAGGCCCGCGCCCGGAAGATGGCCGACGAGTACAAGGCCAAGATTGACACCATCACCTCCCGCATCGCCGCCGCGAAGCGCACGCCGCCCCGGGTCTACATCGAGCTGGGTGACAAGGGTCCGGCCGAGTACAGCTACACCTATGGCAAGGACATGTGGGGCGCCATGGCCCTGCTGGCCGGTGGCGACAACGTGGCCGCCCCCTTCGTCGATCGCTGGGGCCCCATCCACCCGGAACAACTGCTGGCGAGCAAGCCCGAGGTGATCCTGATGGCGGGCTACGAGAGCGTGAGCAGTGCCGTCGCCATGCAGGTGGGCCAGGATGTGTCGGCAGAGACCGTGCGCCAGCGTCTGCAAGGCTTTGCTGCCCGTCCGGGCTGGAGCGAGCTGCCTGCGGTGAAGGAGGGTCGCCTCTACGCGGTCTATCACGGCGCCACCCGCAGCATCATGGATGCCGCCCTCATCGAGTTCATGGCTAAGGCCCTCTATCCGGACCTTTTCCAGGATCTCGCTCCCCTGGCCACCTATCAGGCGTTCTACCAGCACTACCTGCCCATCCGTCCCCAGGGCACCTTCATGCTGGGCATCAAGCAGGATGACGCAAGCTAACCCCGGCAATTCGGGTGCGGCCCACCTCGGCCACGCCCTCTTCAGCAACCCTCTTGGATTGTGTGGGCGCCTCTTGCGGCGCCCGTTTCAGGATTGACATCATGAATGATTTGGCTGCCCTGCAGCAGACCCTCGCCCGGCAGCGGCAACGGGAGCGCCGTCGCTGGCACTGGCTCCTGCTGCTCACCCTGGTCCTGTGCATTACCCTGGTGCTCGACATCGCCACCGGCCCCTCCCTGTTGGCCCTGCACGACGTGATCGATGCCCTGGTTTCCCCCGCCCAGGCCGATCCCATGACCCGCACCATCGTCCACGACATGCGCTTGCCTATCGCCCTCATGGCCCTGGTGGTCGGCGCCTCCCTCGGCCTTGGCGGCGTGCAGATGCAGACCCTGCTGGACAACCCCCTCGCCAGTCCCTACACCCTGGGGCTCGCGGCGGCGGCGGGCCTGGGCGCGGCGCTCGCCCTCTACACCGGCGGCCTCGGGCTCTCCCCCCTGGTGGCCATCCCGGCCGGCGCCTTCATTGTGTGCATGTTTGCCGCCTGCCTGCTGTTTGGGCTGGCCATGATGCGCCATGTCAGCAGCCAGACCCTGATCCTGGCGGGCATCGCCCTGCTGTTCCTGTTCCAGTCCCTGCTCTCCCTGCTGCAGTTCCTCTCCTCCCCCGAGCTCAACCAGCAGATCCTGTTCTGGCTGTTTGGCAGCCTGATGCGCACCACTTGGGACTCCCTGATCATCACCGCCGTCGTCACCCTGATCTGCACCCTGCTCATCTACCGGGATGCCTGGGCCCTCACCAGCCTGCGCCTCGGGGAAGCCCGTGCCCGCAGCCTCGGAGTCAACGTTGACAGGCTGCGCATGAAGACCCTGGTGCTGGTCGCCCTGCTCACCGCCACCGCCACCAGCTTCGTCGGCGTGATCGGCTTCGTCGGCCTGGTGGCCCCCCATATCGCCCGCATGCTGGTGGGGGAAGATCAGCGCTTTTTGATCCCCCTCTCCGCCCTGTGCGGGGCCTGCATGCTCTCGGCGGCCTCGGTGCTCTCCAAGTCCATCATTCCGGGAGCCCTCTTCCCCATCGGCATCGTCACCGCGCTCATTGGCGTGCCCTTCTTCATCTGGTTGATCCTCGGCAGGGGGCGTAAACGTGCTTGAAATATCCCGACTCTCCCTCTCCCTCGGCCAGCAGACCCTGCTGCGGGATCTCAGCCTCACTCTGCATCCGGGTCAGGTCCATGTGATCATCGGCCCGAACGGGACCGGCAAGACCTCCTTGATGCGCACCCTCTTCGGCGAGCTGACCCCGGACAGTGGCGACATCCGCCTCGGGGACCAGAGTGCCCGCCAGATGACGCAGGCCAGGTGGCGCCAGCAGTTTGGCTACATGCCCCAGAACATCCAGCTGGAGCTGGATCTCAGCGTCATCGAGGTGGTGGTGCTCGGGCGCCTCGACAGCCTCTCCATGCGCCTCGCGGACGAGGACATACTGGCGGCCGGCCGCGCCCTGCAGGCGCTCGGCATCGCCCATCTGGCGGATCGCCCCCTCTACTCCCTGAGCGGCGGCCAGCGGCAGATGGTGCTCTTCGCCCAGGTGCTGCTGCGCGATCCCCGCATCATGATGCTGGACGAGCCGGTCAGCGCCCTGGACCTGCACCACCAGATGCAGCTGATGGAGCACCTGTGCCAGCAGACCCGGGATCAGCAGTGGATCACCCTGGTGGTGCTGCACGATCTCAACCTGGCCGCCCAGTTTGCCGATCAGCTGATCGTGCTGGCAGGGGGGGAGCTCCAAGCCTTCGGCCCCCCCGCCCGGGTGCTCGACGCGGCCCTCATCGAGCGCCTCTACCAGGTGCCGGTGGAGATAAGCCACGATCAGCGCGGCATCCCCTTCCTCAGAACCCTGCGAAAGACGTCATGACACAGTGCTGCGCCACCCCGGCGACCTCCTCCCGACACGGTGGCGGGAGGCGACCATGAACGGCGCCTCCTACTGGCGGGACTGGCAGGGTATGAGCCCGGCCGCCCGCCTGCTCATCACCAATGGGCTCGCCTTCAACCTCGGCTTCTACATGATGATGCCCTTCCTCGCCCAGCACATGGGCAGCGGCCTGGGCCTGGCCGGCTGGGCCTGTGGCCTGGTCATGGGGATGCGGGTCTTCAGCCAGCAGGGGCTGTTCCTGCTAGGGGGGACGCTTGGGGATCGCATCGGCTATCACCCCGCCATCGTCTGGGGTTGCCTGGTGCGATCGGTCGGCTTCCTGCTGCTGGGCTGGGCCGAGTCCCTGCCCATACTGCTGCTGGCGGCGACCCTGACTGGCTTTGCCGGGGCCCTGTTCACCCCCTGCGCCCAGGCCTATCTGGCGAGCGAATGCCACAATCCGAGCCAGCGCCAGCGCGCCTTCGCCCTGCACAATCTCGCCAGCCAGGCGGGCATGCTGCTCGGCCCCCTGGTCGGCCTCACCCTGACCCAGCAGAGCTATGCCCTGACAGGGCTCTTGGCGGCGAGCCTCTTCGCCCTGCTCGGGGTGCTGCAGTATCGGGTGCTGCCCAAACGCCCGGTGGCCAACCAGAGCCCGCGCGGCGCCATCTTGCGCCAGTGGGGGGACATCCTGCGTCAGCGCCCCTTCATGGGGTTCACCCTGCTCGCGGGCAGCTACCAGATCCTGTTCCACCAGCTCTATCTGGCCCTGCCCGCCCATATCCAGAGCCTGCCGGACGCCACCCGGCTGCTCGGCGGCGTCTTCACCCTCTCGGCGGTGATCGGCGTCCTGCTCCAGCTGCCGGCATCGCGCCTGGTGGAGCGCCGTCTGGGGGTGCCGCTCGCCATGGGGCTCGGCATAGGGCTGATGGGGCTGAGCTATCTCGCCCTGCCCCTGCTCTCCCCCTGGCCGACGGCAGGCGTGTTGACGCAGGTGGCCCTGCTTTCCCTGGGCTCCATCCTCTGCTTCCCGCTCTTTGCCGCCCAGCTGCCCCGCTACGCTCCCCCTGACCAGCTCGCCAGCTACTACGGCTTCTATGCCAGCGCCGGCGGCTGCATGGCACTCTTTGGCAACCTGCTTATCGGTTTTATGCTGGGGGACGCGGGCACCCGCCCCACCACCGCCATCTGGACACTGCTGGCCCTCGCCGGCCTGCTGGCTGGAGTTGGCCTCTATACCCAGCTGCGCAAGGATGGCCAGGTTCAGCCGGCCACCCATCAATAAACAGGGCGGCCTTGGCCGCCCGGTTTTATTCCCTTTCCTCCCCCTTCCACTTTCTGCCTTATCCGGCTAACCAGAACCTGTTTCAAGACCTTGCCAGATAAGCGAGCAAGCTCGGCTGTGCTCGATGAGCAAAGCAACATCGGACATGCACGATGGCGATAAAAAAGACGCCATCAGGCGTCCTTGCAGGTGAAAATAAGACCGGGTCAACTCCCCAGATGCAGCGCCAACCAGACCGCCAGCGGGATCACCACTATCGAGAGCGCGTTGCCGCCCAGCACTATGCTGGCCACCTTGTCGGGCTGGCACTGGTACTGCTCGCACAGGATGTAATTCAATACCGCCGGGGGCAGTGCCACCGAGAGTGTCAGCAGCGGGATCCAGGCAGGCTCCAGGGGCAGCAGCCAGACGGCGAGCCCAAGGGAGAGGCCCCCAGCCAGCAGATAGAGCAGGTTGCACTTGAGGGCCAGCCCCAGATGGCTCAGATCCCCCTCCATCAGCCTCACCCCCAAGGCAAACAGCATCAGGGGCACCGCTATCTGACCGAGCAGGGCGGCGCTGGTCACCAGGTATTCCGGCAGCGGGATATGCAGGTTGGCCACCAGCAGGCCGGCGAAGGCGGCACAGAGCACGGGGCTTCTCAGCCAGCCCCAGCGGGAGCTACTGGCCGAGAGGATAAACATGCCCACCGTGAAGTGGAGCAGGTTGGAGAGCACGAACAGGATGACGATGGCGCCGAGCTGCTGCTCGCCAAAGGCGAGCACCATCAGCGGAATGCCGAGGTTGCCCGTGTTGCGAAACATGGCGGGCAGGATCAGGGCCGCCCGCGCTATCTCCTTGAGCCTGAGCAGGGCGAGCAGCAGGCCAGGGAGCAAAATCACCAGGGCGCCAGCCGCGACAAGCGGCAGGTGCGCCGCCAGATCCAGCGGGTATTTCACCAGGGCCGAGAAGACCAGCGCCGGGGTAAAGAGCTCGATATTGGCCCGGTTGATGTAACCCAGGTCGCCACCCGGTCGCAGCCGCCCATAGAGGGCGCCGAGGCCCACCACCGCAAACACCGGGATGACGATATTGAGCAGGGCGCTGAACATGGGGGCTCCCGATCAGAGTTCGCGGGCCGGACGTCCCATCAGCACCACGGGATCCAGGGTGACCTCCTGGCTGCCGTTGCTGACCCAGAGCTGGCCGTCGGAGATGGTGCAGGTGAGCTGCATGGTGCGCTCCACCATGGCCGCCAGCGGCAGGGTCTGGCTGTCGGAGAGCTCGATGACGCTCAGGTTGTCGTGCAGACCGAGCTTGCCCTGGTTCTGCTTCCACCAGACGCTGGTGCCACGGCCGCCGTAAAGGTAGAGCACTACCTGGCGGGAACGGTTGCACGCCTTCTTGAGGCGCTTCTCGTCCGGCTGGCCCAGCTCAATCCAGAGTTCAATCTCGTCGGAGTAGTTCTTGCGCCAGAGCTCGGGTTCGTCGTCGGCAGAGAGCCCCTTGGTGAACTCCAGCCGCTCGGCGGCATGCCAGGCGAAGGCCGCGAGGCGGATCATCATGCGCTCGTCGGTCTCGGAGGGGTGACGGGCCAGGGTGAGGGAGAAGTCCTGATAGAGATTGCGATCCATGTCAGACAAGCTGATCTGGGCCTTGAAGATGGTTGCCTTGAGCGCCATAGAAGTCGTGAACACCTGATAAAAGAGAAAGGGGCGGACATGCCGGGCGTCAGTGTAATCAAAATGGCCGCCGGGTTCGACCGTCTTGCGCTCCCTTTACCCTATCAGGGTCGGGATAAGTGCTTCAGGAGACACAAAAAACAAATGCCAGTCCGAGGACTGGCATTTGGCGGCATGAACGAGAGTGACTCACTTCTCGGCGGACTTGACCCCGAAGGCATTGAGCAGCAGGCAGCAGGTGACTGCCACGGCCACGAAGCCACTCAGAAAGATAAAGGGCATGGCCCCGTATCCCAATATGTTCCAGATGGTTTGTTCGAGCAGACTCATAGTGTGTCCTTCATCCAGTGAAATGGGTGTCCCTTTCGCGACGGGGTAGTCCCCGCTCCTGATAAGGCTATTTGACCTCAACCCGCGCCTGAGTCCTATGCCACCAAAGTAATAAATGGGGCACCAGTTTGCGCCAGATCAATAATTTAGCCCCTTGTCACCCCGTTTTCCGCTCCCCGAGGCCCCTGGCTTGGACAAAAAAGGCGGGGCGACCCAGGGCCGCCCCGCCTGTTTGTCACGCAGACGCCTCAGCCGTAGAAGCGCTGCTGCTCCGCCGCCATCGCTTTCAGTCGCGCACAGGGGGCGAAGCGGTCGCCAAAGCGCTTCTGATGGTGCTCAAGGCGCCCCACCAGATAGTCGATGCCGAGGCTGTCCATGTAGCGGAACGGACCGCCCAGGAAGGGAGGGAAGCCGATGCCGAAGATGGCGCCGATGTCGCCGTCCCGGGCCGAGGCCACCACGCCGCCATCCAGGGCCATGGCTGCTTCGTTGAGCATCAGCAGCACGCAGCGCTCGGCGATCTCCTGCCTGGCCAGTTTGGCCTGGGGCTTGACGCCCAGCACGTCGTAGGCGCTCGCGTCCACCGTCTTCTTGCCCTCCTTGCCGGTGAGCTTGTTGCGCGGGGCCGCCTTGCCATAAAGATAGAAGCCCTTGCCGTTCTTGCGCCCCTTGCGATCGTCTTCCAGCAGCTTGTCAAACGCCTTGGGCGCCTGGAACTGCTCGCCACCCAGCTCTTTTTCGAGGATGGGGGAAATCTTGGCCCCCACGTCGATCCCCACCTCGTCCAGCAGGGTGATGGGGCCGACCGGGAAACCGAAGTCGAGCAGAGCGCCGTCCAGTACCTCCACCGGCTCCCCTTCCAGCACCAGGCGCGCCGCCTCGTTCATGTAGGGGGCCAGGATGCGGTTGACGTAGAAACCGGCCTCGTCTTTGACCACGATGGGGGTCTTGCCCTGGGCCCGGGCGAAGGCCAGGGTGGTGGCCACCGTCTCGGCGCTGGTGCCCGCGTGGGGAATGATCTCGGCGAGCGGCATCTTGTCCACCGGGCTGAAGTAGTGCAGCCCCACCACCCGCTCCGGATGCGTCGCCGCCGAGGCGATCTGGTGGATGGGCAGAGAGGAGGTGTTGGAGGCAAACACGGTGTGCTCGCCGCACTCGCGCTCCACGTCATGCACCATCTGGTGCTTGAGGTTGATGTCCTCGAATACCGCTTCCACCACCATGTCCACCCGGTGGAACCCGGAATAGTCCAGGGTGCCGGTGAGCAGGCTCATCTGTTTCTCCAGCTCACTGCGCAGCAGTTGGCGACGCTTGAGCTTCCTCGCGAGGAGGTCGTAGCTGTAACGCATGGCATTGCCGATGCCGGCGCTCGCCACATCCTTGATCCGCACCGGTACCCCCGCCTTGGTGGCGGTGACGAAGGCGATGCCGCCCCCCATCAGGCCGCCCCCCAGCACGGCGGCATGACCCACCTTGCGCGGCTCGGCCCCCTGATAGCTCACCTCTTTCTTCATCTCCGTGGTGGCGAAGAAGAGGGAGCGCAGGGCGGCGGATTCCGGCGTCATCACCAGCTCGCCGAAGTGGCGGGCCTCGGCCTGCAAGCCGGCCTGCATCCCCTCCTCCACGCCGATGCGCACCACCTCGATGATGCGCTCCGGCGCCGGGTAGTTGCCCCGGGTCTTGGCCTTGACCCCCTTGCGGGCCTGATCGAACAGCACCTTGCGACCAAATTTGTTGGTCTCCAGCACCTTGCCCTGCAGATCCCGTTTCAGGTGGTGGCGCGGCTTGCCCTTCTTGGCAAGCTTGATGGCGGCCTCCAGCAAAATGGACGGGGGCACCATGTCATCCACCAGCCCGAGCTTCCTGGCCTGTTTGGCCCGCACCTGCTTGCCGGTCAGCATCAGATCCAGTGCCTTGGCCACCCCGATGAGGCGCGGCAGGCGCTGAGTGCCGCCGGAGCCCGGCAGCAGGCCGAGCTGCACTTCCGGCAGGCCCAGCACGGTTTTACCGTGATCGGTCACCACCCGGCCATGACAGGCGAGCGCCAGCTCCAGCCCGCCGCCAAGGCAGGGGCCGTGAATGGCGGCGATCACCGGGATCCCCAGGGACTCGATCTCGGCGAACACGTCCTGTCCGGCCCGGGACAGCGCTTCGGCATCCTGGGCGCTGGTGCAGGCCGCCAGCATGGCGATGTCGGCCCCGGCGACGAAGGAGTCCTTCTTGCCGGAGACGATCACCAGGCCGATCAGATCCCCGTTCCCTTTTACCTCAGCCAGCAGAGTGCGGATCTCGTCCGCAAAGGAGGCCTTCAGGGTGTTCATGCTCTCACCGGGCACATCCATGGTGAGGATGCCGATGCCGTCTTTACGAATATCCAGAGAAAAAGTCTTGGCACTCATCATTCCACCTCCAGCACCATGGCCACACCCAGCCCACCCGCCGCACAGGCGGTGTTGAGCCCCAATCCCCCACCCCGGCGCCGCAGTTCATGCAGGGTCTGGGTGATCATGCGCGCCCCGGTGGCGGCAAAGGGGTGACCAAAGGCCAAAGAGCCGCCGAGCACGTTGAACTTCTCCATGTCCACCTCGCCGATGGCCTGATCCCGGCCCAGCTTGTCACGGGCAAATTCGGCGCTTGCAAACATCTTGAGGTTGGCCAGCGTCTGGGCGGCAAAGGCCTCGTGCATGTCGATGAGGGTCAGATCCCCAAGGGTGATGCCGGCACGGTCCAGCGCCAGCGGCGTGGCATAGGAGGGGCCCATCAGCATGTCCTGCCATACGTCGATGGCGGAAAACGCGAAGCTGCGGATGTAACCCAGCGGCTCCAGACCCAGCTCGCGGGCACGCCCTTCGCGCATCATCAGCACGGCGGCGGCGCCGTCGGTAAGCGGAGTGGCGTTGGCGGCCGTCACCGAACCGTGGGCCCGGTCAAAGACCGGTTTGAGCTTGGCGTAACTCGCCAGATCGGAGCTTTCACGGATGTTGTTGTCCCGCTCCAGCGGCGACTTGTAGGGGGGCACGTGGGCGGTGAACACCTCGCCACTCAATTTGCCCTGGGCCCAGGCTTCGGCCGCCAGGGTGTGGGAGCGGTGGGTCAGCGCATCTTGCGCCTCGCGGCTGATCTGGTGGGTCTTGGCCATCTGCTCGGCGGTCTGCCCCATGGAGAGACCGGTGGAATACTCGGCCACGGCCGGGGGCACCGGCAGCAGGTCCTTCAAGCGCAGACGGCGCAGAATATTGAAACGCTGCTGGAGGTTGCGCGCCTTGTTGAGATCCACCAGGGCGCGGGCCAGAGACTTGCTGACTCCGATGGGCAGCACGGAAGAGGAGTCGGCACCGCCGGCAATGGCGATGTCCACCGTGCCGGCCATGATGGATTCGGTGACGTTGGCCACCGCCTGGAAACTGGTGGCGCAGGCGCGCGACACGCTATAGGCATCGGTGCTGACGCTCATGCCAGTGCCAAGCACGATCTCCCGGGCGATGTTTGGCGCTTCCGGCATCTGCACCACCTGGCCGAACACCAGCTGGTCGATGAGCTTGGGGTCGAGATCGGTGCGGGCGAGCATCTCGCTCACCACCAGTTTGCCCAGATCCACCGCAGGCACGCCGTGAAAAGCGGTGGCCTGCTTGGCAAAGGGGGTGCGCAGACCCGCCACGACGGCTATCCGTTCGCCCTGGCGAGTCGTCAGTTTCAATGGCTGTTTCATCCTGGCTCCTTGGGTTAAAAAGGCAGAGGTCTGACCTCATTGCGCCACATCTTAACAATCCAATCACAACTTTCATACGGCTGATTGAAACTAAATTGTCCCCATCTTGCCACCCTCCCTCGCCCTTGTGAGCCAACTGGGGTATAAAAAGATCAACTTCCATAAAAACAACGGGTTTATCGCATGGCAGCGGCCGAGTTCAGAGCACTTGGAGACTATCTGGGCAGCCAGATCCTGGGACAGGGCCCCCTCATCGAGGGGCTGCTGATCGCCCTGTTATGTGAAGGACATGTGCTGATCGAAGGGGCCCCCGGTCTTGCCAAGACCCGGGCGGTCAAGGCGTTGGCCGGTGCCGTGGAGGGGCGCTTTGCCCGTATCCAGTTCACCCCGGATCTGCTCCCTGCCGATCTCACCGGCAGCGAGGTCTTCCATCCCCAGGATGCGAGCTTCGTGTTTCAACCCGGCCCCCTGTTCAACCACCTGGTGCTGGCGGACGAGATCAACCGGGCGCCGGCCAAGGTGCAGTCCGCCCTGCTGGAGGCCATGGCCGAGCACCAGATCACCGTGGGCAAGAAGAGCTGGCGCCTGCCCTCCCTCTTCATGGTCGCCGCCACCCAGAACCCCATCGAGCAGGAAGGGACCTATCCCCTGCCGGAGGCCCAGCTCGATCGCTTCTTACTCAAGCTGCTGGTGGATTACCCCAGCCCCGCCATGGAGCTGGCCATCCTTCAACTCAACGCCCGTGGCGACGCCCTGCCGACGCCGCCGGTCACCCTCAGCCAGTCCGACCTGCTGGAAGCCCGCACCGCCGTTCAAGGGGTACAGATGCAGGGACGCCTCGAGCACTATCTGGTGCAACTGGTGTGCGCCACCCGCCCCGGCAGCGGCCTGTGTCCCGAGCTAGACCCCCTGGTCGCGGTGGGAGCCAGCCCCAGGGCCAGCATCGGCCTCGCAAGAGCCGCACGGGCCCGGGCCTGGCTCGCCGGGCGCGACTTCGTGCTGCCCGAAGACATCCAGCAGCTGGCGCCTGCCGTGCTGCGCCACCGCCTCATCCCGAGTTATCAGGCGCTGGCGGACAACCTCGATAGCGAGGCGCTCATCGCCCTGCTGCTGGATGCCATTCCATGCCCCTGAGCCGACCCCCGCAGGCAGCCCTGTCGCCATGACCCCCGTCGCCGAGCCCCGGGATCACCCCGACATCGCCCTCACCCTCCAGCGGCTGCTGGCGGTGCGCCTCTGGACGCGCCAGGGCGAGCGTGCCCGCATTCATCAGGCGGCCCAGGGGCGTATCGGGCGCCAGCCCGGGCTCCATTTCAGGGAGCTTCGCTTCTATCAGGCCGGTGACGAAGTGCGTCACATCGACTGGCGGGTCACCGCCCGCCTCGGTCGCCCCCACACCCGCCTCTACGGGGAAGAACAGGATCAGGCCCACTGGTTGCTGCTGGATCTCTCACCCACCATGTACTTTGGCTCCCGCGCCCAGCTCAAGGCCCGCCTTGGCTGCGAGCTGGCCGCCGCCCTGCTCTGGCAGGGGGAGAAACAGGCCAATACCTTGATCTGCCAGGGCGCAGCCCCCCACACAGAGCACCAGCGCGACTCTCTCATGCCTCTGCTGGAAGCGCTCTGTCGCCATTACGAGGCAGGGCTGGATCGCGCCCCCCAGCCCTGGACGCTGGCCCAGACCCTGGCGCGACTCACCCTGCCCCACGGGGCCAGATTGACCCTGATAAGCCACCACCAGGCACCGGACCAGGCACTCTGCCAGCAGTTGCAACGCCTTCGCCTGCGCCACGATATCCACTACTGGCAGATCCGCGATCCCCTGGAAGCCGCCCTGCCCGAGCAGGGGCAGCTGGCAGTGCAGGCAGGCAGACACAGCGGTTGGCTCGCGGGAGAAGATCCTCGCTTTCGCGCCCGCTATCAGAGGGCGGCCGACGAACAGGCCGAGGCCTGTCGCCAGCAGTTACTGCCCCTGGTGACGCGCCTCTATCGCCTCGACAACGGCGCCACCCTGCAACGCCAGTGGCAGGAGGGCGGATGCCGTCTGTTTTGAGGGGGGAGCAAGGCGTGCCCGCACCGGATGCATATCGCCAGCCCTCGTCCAGTGAGGCCTTGCAAGCCATCCGTGCCGAGCTGCGCGACATCCACCAAGGCCCCGCTCTCGAGCCTGCACAGGATCCTCGCCTGATGGCACTCGGGGGGCTGCTGATCGCGGCGATCGCCGCTTGCCTGATCGCCATGACGGCCCTCACCCTGTGGCGCCAGCGCCGCTGGGCGCACCGGCTAAACTGGCAGGCCGACGATCTCGTCCCCAGGCTGCAGGATGCCCTGCGAGAAGCGGCCATGGCCCGCTGGCCCGAGGCGGCCCCCCTGCAAGGGGAGGACTGGCTCGCCTGGCTGGACAGCAAGGGGGGGAGCGATTTTTCCCGGTTTGCCGCCCAGTGGCCGCTCTGGCTCTATGGGGGCAGAGTACCCGATGAGGCGCAGCGCAAAAGATTGCGCCTCGCCTATCTCGCCTGGGGGCGACGCTGCGTCAGTGCGCCGCGATTCCCGACAAGCAAGCGAGGGGCCCCTTCCCCGGAGGGTACGCGATGATCCTCGCCTGGCCCTGGTTTTCCCTCGCCCTCGCCTTGCCGCTGCTGGTGCGCTTCGGCCTGCCTCCCATGAAGGGGCGCAAGGGAGAAAACCGGCTCGTTCACGGAGGTTTTCCCCTGCTCCAGCCCCAGGCGGGGCAGCCCTTGTGGCGCATGATGCTCTGCTGGTGCGCCCTGGTACTGGCCCTGTGCCGCCCACAGTGGCAGGAGCCCCCGATCATTCACTACCAGAGCAGCCGGGACCTCATCCTGGCGGTGGATCTCTCCGACAGCATGCGCACCCAGGACATGCTGGATGACGGAGAGCAAACGGACAGGCTTGCCGCAGTGCGCCAGCAGATAAGCAACCTTGTCGCCTCCCGCCCGGGGGATCGCATCGCCCTCGTCGTCTTTGCCGATCACGCCTATCTGCTCTCCCCCCTCACCCAGGAGACCGGGGCCCTGCTCACCCTGGCCAGGGAGCTCGATTTCGATCTGGTGGGGCGCACCACGGCCCTGGGGGAAGCCATCCTGCTGGCACGCCAGCACGCCGACCCCACCCGCCCCACCGCCCTGCTGCTGGTGACGGACGGGCGCAATACCTCGGGCAATGCGGATCCCCTGACCGAGGCCCGGCTCGCCGCCAAAGCCGGCATCCATCTCTATACCCTGGGGGTGGGCGCCGACCCCGACACCTTCGCCGCGCCCGCAGGGGACGCCGATCCCAGTGCCGAACTGGATGAAGCCCTGTTGCAGCAGCTAGCGACACTGGGAGGAGGCCGCTATTTTCGCGCCCGCAACCGGGGTGATCTCGCCGCCATCAACCAGGCCATCGACACCCTGGAGCCCCTCGCCCGGCCCCAGATCCTCTCCCGGCCCCACCAGGAGCTCTACCCCTGGCCACTGGCCCTGGCCTGGCTGCTGCTCTGCTGGCCAGCCCGCTGGCACATCCCCCTGTCACACAGGCCATCCCATGAGTAGGCAGGCCATGATGGTGGCACCATGGAGCTGACCTTGCTGCGCCCCCTCTGGTTGCTGGCCCTGCTCCCCTGGCTGTGGCAGGGGTGGCGCCGCCGCCGCGATCCCGGCTTACTCTCCCCGGCCATGCAGGCCTATCTGCTGCCGAGCCGCCATCGGGCCATCCCCTGGCGCTGGCTTGCCTGTCTGCCGGTGATCCTGGCGCTCTCGGGCCCCGCCCTGCGCCAGCAGAGTCTCCCCATGCCGAGCCCGGCCCTCGATATCTGGCTGCTGGATCTCTCCGACTCCATGCTGGCACAGGATCTGGCGCCGGACCGGGCAACCCGGGTGAGACTGGGATTGCAGGAGATGCTGGCCGACATAGCGCGGCAGGACGCGGCCCATCCCATCGCCCTCATCCTGTTCGCCGGGGATGCCTACCTCGCCATGCCTCCCACCCGGGATCATCAGGCCATCGCCCTGCTGCTGCCGGACCTGCGCCCGGCCATCATGCCTGTCCAGGGCAGCGCCCCCGAGCGCGCCGTGGCCCTGGCCCTCACCCTGATCCCGCCGGGCCAGTCCGCCCGTCTGCTGCTCGTGACCGACGGCCTCTCCGGGACAGCGCGCGATCGCATCGCCGCCCTCTGGCCCTGCCTCAACGACCTGTTCTGCAAGGCAGGCTCGGCCCCGCGGCTCGACATCCTGCTGGCCAGCGGGGGCAAGGAGACCCGGCTGCCCGGCGTGGCTGCCGAGCGCTGGCAGCTCGGCAGCCCGATCGGCCACACCTTGCCTGCGCCCGACGAGGAGGCCATGGCCGCCCTTGCCGCCAGTACCGGAGGCAGGTTGGCCTGGCTTGATTCCGGCCTGCCCCGCTTTGCCCCCCTGCCCATGGGCCAGGCCCTGACGCAGGGGCAATCCCGGGATCTCGGCCCCTGGCTGCTCATCCCCTTGCTCCCCCTGGCGCTGCTGGCGCGGATCGGCGCCCACTGGCTGCTGGTGATCCTCGTCATTGGCGTCGCGCCCCCTTCCCTGCAGGCGGCCTCCCGACAAGGTGAAGCAGGCTGGCAGGCTTATCGCCAGGGACACTATCGGGAAGCGGCCAACGCCTTCCAGGATCCGGTCTGGCAAGGCAACGCCTGGTATAGAGCCGGGGATTATGCCAGGGCCGTCGCCGCCTATGGCAGGGCAAACAGCGCCACCGCCCACTACAACAGGGGCAATGCCCTGGTCTGGCTCGGGGATCTTGCCGCCGCGGAGCAGGCCTATCTGAGCGCCCTTCGCCTTGAACCTGGGCACAGGGATGCCTTGCACAACCTGGCCCTGCTGCGGGCCAACCCGCCGCAGTCGGCGCCCTCGGCAAATGCCCCGGAGCAGGCCGACACTCCCGACCCCGCCCGCGCCTCAGAGGCTCCCCGCCCCCCGGCGCCCCCCGTGCTGCTGCTGGAGCAGCGTCTTCGCAAGGAGGCCCTGCGCCGCCCCCTGATCAAGGTGGAGGAGCCCTGGTGATCCTCGTACTGCGCTTGCTCTCCCCCCGGATCGGCTGCTGGCTGCTGCTCGCCCTGTGCGCCATGCGGGTGCAGGCCGCCCCTGTCGAGGCCGAGCTTTTGCCGGGGGCGAGCGAGCGCGACTGGCTGCTCGTCATCGAGGCCGACGGGCTGCACCGCGATGAGGATCTCAACCTGCAACCGCTGCTGCGCCAGTTTGCGGTCGGGCGGGTCAGCATCCAGCGGGTCAGTGCCCAGAGCCGCAGCCTGACCCGCTGGCAGATCCCCCTGCACCTGCTCGATACCAGCCCGCACCAGGTGCCCTCCCTGCCCCTTGGCGCCGATCTCACCCCCTCCCTGGCGGTACCGACACGTTCCCTGGACGGCACCCTGATGCCGGCACAAGACCCGTTATTCTCTCCGGTCGAGCTGCAGACCCGGGTGCTCCATGAGGGGAATCTCTACCCCGGCCAGCCCTTCATCTATGAGCTGACCCTCTGGCTGCCTGCCAACCTGGAGGCCCCCAACCTCGGCGAGCCCATCACCCCGGCCTTTACCATTCGCCGCCTTGGCGAGGATCGCTGGGACTCTCCCGCCAGCCCCGGCCTGCCCGGGCGTCTCACGCGAAAATGGCTGCTGCAGGCCAAAGGGCCCGGGTTCCATCCCGTCGAATCCCCCCGCTTTCAGGGGCGGTTGCCGCCCCAGGCTGCGGCCGGTGCGACCGCGCCGGGCAACGCGGGGGATCTGCTGTCCGCCAGGGCGGCGACCCTCTTCATCAAGGTGGACAAGGCCCCCCTGGAGCCGGTGGCGAGCAGCCTGGTGTTGCGCCAGCAGTTCAGCCCGGCCCAGGCCAAGGTGGGTGAGCCGGTGATCCGCACCCTCACCCTGGTGATGGAAGGGGGGGATGGCAACCGCCTGCCCCCCTTGCCGGCCCCGCCCCTGCCCGCCGGCCTCTCCATGAAGCCGGACGGCGAGCAGCAACAGGAACGATTCGTGGCCGAGGGGGCGCTTCGCTTCGAGCGCCAGTGGCGCCAGGCCCTGACCGCCGACGAGGCGGGGCGCTATGTGCTGCCCCCCCAGACCCTGCGCTGGTTCAACACCCAGAGCGGTCGCATCGAGGAGGTGCGCCTGCCCGCACATTCTCTGGTGTTCACGGCAAGGGAGAGCGCCACTCCCGCCTCCCCCGCACCAGGGATCCAGTATCTCTATTGGGTGCTCCTGGCCATCCTGCTGCGGGCATTCATGCGCCGCTGGCCGCGCTGGCGCGCTTTCTATCGCCTGCAACGGGCCCTCGCAACGGGCTCTCCTGACGAGGCCAGGGAAACCCTGCTGACCTGGGCCGTCCTGCGCTGGGACACCCCCTGCCTGCATCTGGCCAGGCTGCCCTGTCACCGCGACCCCGCCATGGGGGCGCTGCTGGACGACCTGGATCGGGCCTGTTTTTCCCCCAAGCGAGTCCCTGGCGAACACCTGCCCAGGCAGGCGCTCGCCAGGGAGTTGTGCACCAGGGAGAGCTTTGCGATAGCCTATGGTCTTCGAATACTGGCGTGGATGCGTGCATGATGCGCCCCTCATGAAACAGGACACCCCTTTATGGCGTTAGGTTTTTTCAGAAGAAAAAGGGCCGACACGGGAAAGGATCCCTGCACTTCTCCGGTCTATGGGGAGATGGCTGACAAACAAACCAAGTACGAAGCCCTGGTGCACGCCCTGCACGGGGACATCTACCGCTACGCCTACTGGCTGTGCCGGGATCCGCAAATCGCCGAGGATCTGGTGCAGGAGACTTTCCTGCGCGCCTGGAAGGCGATAGATACCCTGCTGGACGACAAGGCTGCCAAGGCGTGGCTCATCACCATATTGCGGCGGGAGAGTGCCCGCCGCTTTGAGCGAAAGCAGTTCGATCTCGTCGACCTCGACGAGCACCCCCTGCGGGATCAGGGTGTCCTGCCAAGCGAGCAGGAGATGGAGCACGAATGGCTCAGGCGCCACATCGCCCGCCTGCCTGCCGAGTATCAGGAGCCGCTGCTGCTGCAGGTACTGGGGGGATTCAGCGGGGAGGAGATCGCCGAGCAACTCGGCCTGAACAAGAACACCGTCATGACAAGGCTGTTTCGCGCTCGCAACCAGATAAAAGAGGCCATGGAGTCTGCGAAACAACAGAGAAGACACACCAATGGATGAGCTTGAATTTCGCCGCCGGGCCATCACTCACCCCTCGGACAGGGATCCCGCCTTCCTGAAAGCCGCCGAGGCGTCACCGGCCAATCGCAAGCATCTGGACGAGATGCAGCAGCTCGAGCGCCAGGTGCGCAGCACTCTGGAAGTGGACGTACCGGCCGGTCTTGCGGAGCGGATCCTGCTCAGGCAGGCGATGGCAGCCGAAGAGGAGCAGGTGGTCTCGCTACCCGCCACTCCTGCACGCACGCAATGGCGCGCTCTGGCCATCGCGGCCTCGGTCGCCTTCCTGCTCGGCATGAGCACCCGCTGGATCAGCTGGCCTGTGGCACCGGACACCCTGTCGCTGGCTCAGGTCGCCATGTCCCACGTTTATGGGGAAGAGCCCTTCATTCATGCGGTGGATGAGCGGGTCAGCCTGCACACCATCAACGCGAAAATGGAGAAGTATGGCGCCACCCTGAGCGAGATGCCGGGCATGAAGGTAACCTATGTCAACCACTGCGCCTTCTACCAGGGACCGGCCCTGCACATGGTGCTGCAGGGCAAGATGGGACCGGTCACCCTGTTCCTCGTCCCCAAGCACCTGCCACTGACGATCCAGTCCGATTTTGCAGACGGGACCCTCAAGGGGGAGATACTGCCGCTCAAGGGGGCCAACATGGTGCTCATCGGAGACATGCAGGAGCCCCTCGCCCCGGTTGCCCGCCAGCTTGAGTCACGTCTGCACTGGTCCATTTAACAGACCTTGACCCAGGCTGACTCGTCCTCCGCCTCAGCCACATCACAGGCAGACATCCTCATTGTCTGCCTGTTCATCCCCACATCCCCGCATGTTCCCGCCTATTGCCCGCGCGAAGTCACATTTTTACTATTTATTTTAAATGACGCAAACGGCACCATTTGTGCTTTATACCAATCGGATTAAACATTAGGTCAGTTTTATCCAATCTCGGCTACAAAGTGACATCACCCGCTCCACATCGG
>NZ_JAPDBQ010000065.1:0-22193 GCF_027705325.1 Aeromonas sp. QDB18 | reverse complement strand
AACCTTCGAAGGCAGAGCCGTCAGATTTACAGTCTGATCCCTTTGGCCGCTCGGGAACCCCTCCCCAAGTGCGAGGCGCATACTAACAGATCTGTCGCGCTTGTGAACCCCTCTGCCGGGATTTTTAATGCTTAAAGGATCGGGTTGATGGCCGATAAGCAATGAAACCTTCATTTCCAAGATTTATCTTATGCTGCCCAGTGCGATTCGTGACCGCTTGCTCGTGGATGAGGCCCAGTTGGGCCAACGGCTCAACCAGGATCTCCGTGCGGGGGACCGTGCCGACTTCAGGCTGCATCTGGCGCTGCTGACTGATGCAGTGGAAGAGCAGCCCTGGTTTGATGCCCCGCCCAAGCCTGCGTCGGGTGAGATGGATTGGCGCTCCCGTTTCGGTCTGATGCCCCGGGCGTCCCTGCAAGGCGGGGTGGAAGAGAGCGATGCCACCAGCCTCAACGAGCGTCTGCAACAGGGCGGGTGCATGATGGATGTGAGACTCTGGCTGGCGCTGCGCTCCCCGCCACTGGTGAGCCGAACGCCCGCGCTGGATCCCGCGGTGTACGATAACCTTTCGGCACTGGGTCGCGAGCGATGGCAGGCCCGACCTATGGGCGCTGACTCCAGGGAGGAGGCTCCGCTGATGATGCTGCCGCTGCTCGATGAGCTTGCGCAAGGGGTGGTTGCCAGGCTGCGCTGGCTGGGGTGACGGCACGGTAGAATGCAAAAGGCGGGATAACCCGCCTTTTGCTTTATGAGTGGTGAACCTTGTCAGGCGTCTGCTTCGTCCGGTTGGGGCACTTCCTTGCCGGCGGCACGACGGGCGATGGGTTTTTCCGTGTGACGGTTGAGCTGGCGTTCCAGCTTCTGGCCCAGGTCCGTGATGGCAGCATAGAGATCCTCGTGCTCTGCCTGCGCAAACAGTTTGCCGTTGGGAATGCCGATAGTGGCTTCGACGATATACATCAAACGCTCTTTGGAGATGATCACATGGGGTGTGATAAGAGGCACCTGAAGACGCTCGAGCTTTTCAAAACGGGATTCAATGCGCTCGCGGATGGCTGGGGTGATGTCGATGATTTTACTGGTCATTTCGATTTTCATAATGGCCCCCTTCGGGTCGTCTTGCTTGTGTCTTAACCTCCAGATTACCCATGTCGCCAAATCAAAATGTGATCTGCGTCACGAAAAATCCCCTTGGGAATCCCGCTGTCCATAAATTGTGAGCTTTTCCCGTTTCATGCCAAAAACCGCTTGAGCTCAGTGAAACAGGCAGGCAGTATCAGCAAATAGGATCGTTTCTGTCCCCCCTCGGCAGCGCCTTGTGTCGACCCGATGTTTGGTTTTTGCCGCATAGTCTCGAATTTTCTCCACCCACATCGCCTCATCGCATCGCAAAATCATTGCCATGCGCCGGTGGAGATATGCGCGCAAACGGATATGCTTTTCTGCAGGAGTCGGGGTGGATAACGTGGTTGTAGTGGTTGGAGTCGTAGATGAAGCAGCAAGCCACCCAGATGATGTGGTTTTATGATCGGCAGCATGGGCAATGGAGCCTGTCTGATCATGTCTCTTGTGAACCCTGGGCAGGGGAGGAAGCCCACCCCTGGGCCACCCAACTTGAGCGGGAAGATGAAGCGGGTTTCGCCGATTTTCTTGCAAGACTCCACGATTCCTGCCAGCCAGGCCAGTTCATCGGTCACCTGCGCGATGAGGACGGTAAGGTACACCACGCGCTCTGGTACGGTCAGTATGTGCCTGCACAGGGGCTCTGTTGTGGCTGGCTTGCCCCCCTCGAAATGATGCATCGCGAGATGGATCGCGCCAACTCCCCCGCAGGCGTGACACCGCCGCTTCCCATGTTGCAGGCCCCCTTGCTGGCCAAGCTGGCGCAGGCGCTCTCCGCCAAGACGGGGCTCGATTTTTGCCAGACCCTGGTCAACGAGCTGGCCCATATCCTGGGAGCCACTGCCGTCTGGCTGACGGAGCGGGTCGGTCTCGACAGGCTCAGGGTGCTGGCGAGCCACGGCATCGACGTCAAGGAGTATGCTCTCTGTGACATGCCCTGCCAGCAGCTCTATCGCCAGGGGGCCTCCTGCGCTGTCCCCGTGAGTGAACCCCTGACCGGGTATCCTGACCTGCCCCCGGGCCAGCACTATTACGCCCAGCCGCTGCTCGATCGCAACGGTCAGATCCTGGGCCATCTCGCCCTGCTGTTCCCGAGCCAGACCCGGACCACGGATCTGGACTCTGTCCTGACCATCTTCTCGGTGCGCATGGTGGCCGAGTTGGAGCGCCTGCAAAGCGATGCCCTGATGCGGCTGTCTGCGGTGGCCTTTGAAACTCACGAAGGGATCATCATCACGGATCCCGAGTTCAAGATCCTGCGGGTCAATTACGCCTTCAGCCAGATCACCGGCTTTGACAACCAGGGGGTGATTGGTCTGCATCTTGGCAACGATCTCTGGTCGGGGTTGGGAGGGCTGGGTTACGAGCTCAACGCCCTGGATCGCTGGCAGGGGGAAACCCTGCGCCTGCACGCCGACGGTCACGCCTATCCCCAGTGGGAGATCGTCACGCCGGTGCAGGATGAGAAGGGGGGGATCAGCCACTATGTCATCTTCTTCGAGGATATTTCCGAGCGCAAGGCGGCGGAGCGCCGCATTCAGGATCTCGCCTTCTATGACGAGCTGACCGGCCTGCCCAATCGTCGTCAGCTGCACGAAACCCTGACCCAGGCGTTCACCGATGCAAATCGCAGTCACCTCATCGGGGCCCTGCTGTTCATCGATCTCGACCACTTCAAGACCATCAATGATTCCCTGGGTCACGCCACCGGCGACTGGCTGCTCAAGGAGGTGGCCAGCCGTCTCAAGCGGCTGGTGCGCCAGGGGGATTGTCTGGCCCGTCTCGGCGGCGACGAGTTCGTGTTGTTACTGCCAGCGCTCTCCATCAGCCCGCCCCAGGCGGAGATGCAGGCCGACCTCATCGCGGAGCGGCTCATCGGGGAGATCGCCGCCCCTATGATTTCAGAGGCCAGGTGCTGCACATCGGCGCCAGTGTCGGCATCACCCTCTTTCCCGGTCGGGAGCAGGAGGCGGGGGATCTGCTCAAGCAGGCTGACACCGCCATGTATCAGGCGAAATCGGCGGGCCGCAAGACCCGGCGCTTCTTCGATGCCTCCATGCAGTTGCAGGCCGACCGGCGTCTGCACATTCACAACGAGCTGCGCAGTGCCCTCGACAATGGGGAGCTGACTCTCCACTACCAGCCCCAGCACATGGTGGCGGAGGGAGAGATCATCGGTGTCGAGGCGCTGATCCGCTGGCAACCCCCCGGGCGTGCCCTGGTGTCGCCTGCCGAGTTCATCCCCATTGCCGAGGAGACGGATCTCATTGTCGACATCGGCAACTGGGTATTGCACGAAGCCTGTACCCAGTACGTCTCCTGGGAGGAGAACGGGATCCACGTCCCCCAGCTCTCGGTCAACGTGAGCGCCAAACAGTTCCATGCTCCCGACTTCGTCGATCGCATTCACGATGTGCTGGCGGCCACCGGCATGGATCCCGCCTGCCTCAACCTGGAGATCACCGAGTCGGTGGTGCTGGGTCATGCGGAAGACACCATCAGCAAGATGGCGGAACTCAAGACCCTGGGCATCAGCTTTGCCATCGACGACTTCGGGGCGGGGTACTCTTCCCTGAGCTACCTCAAGCGGCTGCCGGCTGACGAACTCAAGATCGACCGCTCTTTCATCCAGGATATTCCCAAGGATGGTGACAACATGGCCATCGTCGAGGCCGTGATCGCCATGGCCCGCCACATGGGGTTCAACGTGACGGCGGAGGGGGTGGAGTCCCGCCAGCAACTGGAGTTTCTGCAGGCGCAGGGCTGCCATTTCTTCCAGGGATACCTCGCCTCCAAGCCGCTCCCTGTTCCCTACCTTGAACGCTATGTCAGCCGCCAGGTACGCGGTGATCGCCCCGTCTGCACCGATAAAAATAGTGTGGCGTAGCGCCCATATTAAACGGGTAGAATGAAGGTATCTCACCACCGCCAGCGGGCGGTGGTTATGCCTCTCAAGGGAGAATACCTTTCGTGAAAGCCGTGCAGGGAATCATCTTTTCGGCGCTGTGCGTGCCAGGGCTAGTGGCACCCGCCTTTGCGCAAACCATGGAGCAGTCTCTCTATCGCCAGGCCCATGAGGCCGTGCGTGCCAATGATCAGGTCAAATTCAGCCAGCTTCGGGCACGCCTGATCCACTATCCGCTGCTGCCCTATCTGGATTACTACCAGCTTGCGTTCCGTCCCGGGGCGGCAGACTACAACGATGTGACCCGCTTCATCCGCCAGCACGGGGACACCCCCCAGTCCAACCGGCTCGAGCGCAGCTATCTCACCTATCTTGCCCAGAGCCAGCAGTGGTCCCAGTTCCTGCGCTTCTATCCGGCCAAGCCAAGCTCCACCGATCTGCTCTGTCAGCACTATCAGGCCCGCTACTACACGGGGCACCAGAGTGAAGCCCTGCAGGAGGCAGGCAAGCTCTGGTTGAGCGGTCAATCCAGGCCCGATGCCTGCGATCCTCTGTTCCAGCTCTGGCAGCAGGCGGGTCTGCGTACTCAGGAGAAGATCTGGGAGCGTATGAACCTGGCTTTCGAGGCCCAGAACCCCAACCTCATTCGCCACCTCGGGGCCCAGCTCGGCAGCGGCATGAAGGGGTATGGCGATCAGATGATCGCCCTGTATGACCAACCCGTGCGGGCGATGAATCCGGCCAACTTCACGGCGGCGCCCCCGTCACGGCATCTGCTCTCCCTGGGGCTGGCCCGCTACGCCAACCAGGAGCCCGACGCGGTTCTGCGCCAGCTGGGGGAGATGACCCGTCGCTTCGGCCTGAACCATGCCGAGGTGAATCGGGTGGAGAAGGCGGCCGCCCGCCGCCTGTTGTTGGACCGCTCTTCTGACCAGCGTGCCTGGCTGGATACGGCCCTGGTGCGGCTCAAGGATCCGGAGCTGGTGGAGCTGCGGGCCCGTCTTGCCATCTGGGAGCAGGATTGGCGCGGCCTCGAAGGCTGGGTCAAGAGGATGCCCATGGGGCTGCAAAAAGAGGATCGCTGGCGTTACTGGATGGCGCGCTCGCTGGAGAAACAGGGGCGGCAGAAACCGGCGCGGGACCTCTATCTCGAGACTGCGAACCTGCGCGGCTTCTACGGCTTCATGGCGGCCCAGCGCACCGGTGTGCCCTATCGCATGAAGAACCAGAGCGTGGCGCACAAGGTGCCGGACTGGCAAAGTGCCAGTCGCCGTTGGCCCTTCCTGCTGCGGGTGCGTGAACTGCTGGCGATGAACGAGATCACGGCGGCCCGCTCTGAGTGGATCCACAACATGGATCGCAACAGCGTGGCCCAGCGCCTGGAGTTTGGCCACATCGCCCTCAACCAGGGCTGGCACGAGCTGGCGATCCTCTCCAGCATCCGTGCCGAGGCCTGGGATGCGCTGGACCTGCGCTTCCCGCTGCCCCTCAAGCGCACCTTCTCCCAGATGGCACAAGAGCGCACCATGAACACCAGTCTGCTCTACGCCATCTCCCGTCAGGAGAGCGCACTCTATCCCCTGGCCCAGTCACCGGTCGGGGCGAGGGGGTTGATGCAGCTGATGCCTGCCACCGCGAAAGAGACGGCCGGCAAGCTTGGGGTGCCCTATCGCAACGAGCAGCAACTGTTCGACCCGGCCATGAACATTCGTCTTGGCAGCGCCTACCTCAAGCGCCTGCTGGATGTGTATGACGGCAACCGGATCCTTGCGGCGGCGGCTTACAATGCGGGTCCTGGCCGGGTCAAGCGCTGGCGCGAGCAGAGCGACAACAAGCCGATGGATGTCTGGGTGGAGAGCATCCCCTATCGGGAGACGCGCAACTATGTCCAGAACGTGCTCTCTTTCGATCTCATCTATCAACACAAGCTGCAGCAGCCTTTGCGTTTTATGTCGGAACGCGAGCTGAATCACGCCTATTGAGTTCGGGGGGCAGTCGTTGTGGCGGCGGCCTCCCATTCTTGCCCCAAAATGGTTATCATCCCTTAAGCTTTGTTACAAAAGGAAACCTGCCAGGTGATCGGGCGCCGCGTCTTGGTCTGTCAGGTTCGATACAATGCCCGATCATCACTGACAGGCTTTTCCAACAAAGGAATCGAGAGTGGCAACGATCAAAGATGTGTCTCAGCTGGCGAATGTCTCCATTTCGACAGTGTCTCGAGTGATCAACAACACGGCGCAGGTGGCGCCCGAGAAGCGCGAGGCTGTCCTCGCGGCCATGAAGGAGCTCAGCTTTCGTCCAAACAGCTTCGCCCAGGCCCTGGTGAGCAAGCGCTCCAACTGTATCGGTGTGCTGGTGGGGGATCTGTGTGGCGGCCCCTTCTTCGCCCAGATGATGCGCGGCATCGAAAGCATGGTCGACAAGGCGAACAAGTTCACCATCGTGGTGTCCGGCAACCACGACGCGACCCGTGAGCGGCACGCCATCCAGGCGCTGCTGCAGCGCCAGTGTGATGCCCTTATCCTTCACAGCAAGGCGCTGCCTGACGAAGAGCTCAGCGAGCTGGCGTCGGGCACGACCCCCATCGTCTTCATCAACCGTCAGGTGCCAGGCTGCGAGGATCGCTGCGTCTGGCTGGACAACCAGGCCGGCATCACCACGGCTTGCCAGCATCTGCTGGACGCGGGACATCGCAAGATTGCCTTCGTCACCTCCGATGACGAGGAGTTTGTGGATGGTCAGCAGCGGATGGCCGGCTATCGCTTCGCCCTGCAACGGGCAGGTATCGAGCTGGATCCTGCCCTCATCGGCCGTGCCTATGCCGACGAAAAAGGTGGCTATGTGGCCATGAGCGAGCTGCTGGCGCGCGGCGTCGAGTTCAGCGCTGTGCTGGGTTTCAACGATGCCATGGTGGCGGGGGCCATCTCCTGTCTGCTGGAGCGGGGTTACAAAATACCCCAGCAGGTCTCTGTGGTCGGTTTTGATGACATCCCCTATGCCCGATACATCTATCCCAAGCTCACCACGGTACGTTACCCCATCGAGGAGATGGGAGAGCGGGCCGCTGAGCTGGCCCTGAGGCTGCTGGATCACAAGCCGGTAGAGGGGCTGGCGCTCAAATTCGAAGCCGAACTGGTACGGCGGGAATCTGTGGCCTGAGTCATGAAGTTGGCCCCGTGCGGGTCGACTTTTTTGCAAAACAGTGAAAGCGCTTTCAGAAATCCTTTTCAACTGTGATCCGCTTCAAAGCTTTTTGACCGCGCTGCCACTAGGATAGGCCCACGAATTAGGAGCGTGCGCTCCCGATTTTCCCGCTGTGGGAGGTAACCGGTTAATCCGGCTATTTCCTTCGTTACTTTCGACGGTCATCATTGGATGGCCGTTTTTTTTGTCAGGATCCGGGTATGACGAACGAATTTGAGTATCAGACGGGTATCGTGGGCGCCGGCTGGCTGGGGTTGCCCCTGGCCAGGGCATTGCAAGAGCAGGGGCAATATATCGCGGTGACGGTCAGTACGGCCGAAAAGGCTGAACGGCTGCGGGGGGAGGGTATTGCCGCCTGGCCGCTGTTGCTCACCCCTGACATGGGGCCACTGCCTTTTCGCTGTCATGACCTAGTGATCTGCGTGCCCCCCAGCAAGACCGGTGATTTCCCGGCGTCCGTGGCCAGTCTGTGCCGACAGACGAGGGAGGCGGGTGTTCAGAGGGTTCTGTTTATCAGCGCGACTTCGGTCTGGGGGGCCGGACAGGGGGAGGATGATACGCCCGCTCCAGCCCATGACAGAGGCTTGCGGATGCGGGTGGCCGAGCTTGCCGTGCTGGAAGGGCATGTTGACTGCGCCATGATCTTGCGCCCGGCCGGACTCTATGGTCCTGACCGTCACCCCGGCCGTTTTCTGGCGGGCAAGACGCTGGCCGGGGGAGGCCAGGCTGTGAACCTGGTGCATCTGGACGACGTGGTGGCCGCCTGTGAGCTGATGCTGGCCCGGGGGCAGGATGGGGATGCCTACAATCTGAGTGCCCCCGTTCACCCACGCCGGGAGCAGCTCTACCCCTTCGCGAGCCGCCTGCTCGGGCTGGTGCCGCCGCAGTTCGTCGAGCCGGCGGGGGAGTTTGCTCCCATCGAAGGTCAGCGGATCTGCCAGCAGCTTGGTTTCGTCTATCGCTGGCCGGATCCGGCCCACTGGTTTGCGGACGGTGCGGCCTTGAAGGGCTGAACGGGTCGTCGCCATCCGGGCCCCGGAGTCGGTCATCTGGCGTGCAAACCAGATACGGCGCGCGCTCCGGGACAATTGAGGTTTGCCAAGGGGGGGATCGCCCCCTATCATGCCGCCATCCATGATAAAGAGAGCGGTAATGATGGAAGAGACCAAGCGCCACCCCGATGGGGAGCTGTTGCTGAGAACCCTGGCAATGCCAGCCGATACCAACCCCAATGGCGATATCTTCGGCGGGTGGATCATGTCCCAGATGGATATAGGTGGGGGCATCATGGCCAAGGAGCTGGCAAAAGGGCGCATCTGTACCGTCTCGGTGGAGGGGATGACCTTCCACAGCCCGGTCAAGGTGGGTGACGTGGTGTGCTGTTACGGTCGCTGCCTCAAGATTGGTCGCAGCTCCATGCGACTCAAACTGGAGGTCTGGGTCAAGCCGGTATTGCGGGAGAACGAAGCCCAGCGGTACTGCGTGACCGAGGGCGTCTTCACCTATGTGGCCATCGACGATCAGGGCAAATCCCGCCCCGTGCCGGTCTGAGTCTGCTCAGATGAGCCGGGCATTGATGATGGATATTTCCTGCTCAAGCCCGGTTTTTTGCCGTATCATGCGCTCCAGCATCTCTTCCGACCCCACGCACTGCCGGGTGTCGAACAGACAGAGATCACATTGGGGATCCCGCCTGATTTGATAGACGGTGGAAAGCTCCACTTGATGACAGGTTCCCTGTTGATCGTAAAATGTCACGCGGTACTGGTGCTGTCTCGCCATCGTTGAATTCCTTCTGGATGAGTCGGGCCGGACACGAATAATGAGACTAGTCGGCGACCGTGGCCTGTGTGAGGGCCATGTCGTCTTGCAGAGGCAGGTGATTGTTAGCCAATGAAAAATAGTTATCGGATTCTGGGAACGTCCCTGCTGACGTTGGGGCTGGTCGGTTGCTTCGAGGTACCGGATCAAGATCATCTGGTGACTGCGGCAGGTATCATACCTGGCGCAAGCTGTGACAGACCACCTCTGGTGGCGCTCGCCTCCACGGCCTTGCCGAGGGAGTTTGGCATCACCGTCTGGAACCTCTACAAGGGACAACGCAAGAACTGGCGGGAAGGGCTGGATGAGTATGCCAAGTCCCAGGATCTGGTGCTGCTGCAAGAGTCGGCGACCCGGCACGAGATGCTGGACTGGCTGAAGAGAGGGGATTTCCAGTGGCAGCAGTTGCAGGCCTTCACCCAGGGAGGTGTCTCCTTTGGCGTGATGACGGTGGCGAAAACGCCGCAGGCGTTTGTCTGTGGCGTCCGTTCCCCCGAACCCCTGCTGCGTATCCCCAAGTCAGGTCTGGTCAGTCTCTATCCCTTGCAGGGGGATCCTGACGGCGTGCTGGTGGTGAATCTCCATGCGGTCAATTTCGAACTGGGCATGGCGACCTTCCGCGAGCAGCTCAACGATCTGACTGCGTTGATCCATCGCCACCAGGGGCCGGTCATCCTGGGCGGCGATTTCAACACCTGGAGCGACAAGCGAGCGTTCTGGTTGAACAAGCTGGTGGGCGAGCTTGGCCTGCAGGAGGCCATACCTGTGCCTGATCTGCGTCGCACCGCTTTTGGCCGCCCGCTGGATCACCTCTACTATCGCAATCTGGATCTGGTGGAGGTGAGTTCACCGGCTACCGATGCCTCTGACCATAACCCCATTCTGGCGCGCTTTGCGGCCCAGGCCATCACTCCCTGAGTCATCCCTCAGGGGAGAGCGGCGTCGCCGCTGGTTCATGCAGACAAAAAAATACCCCGCATCAAGCGGGGTATTTTTTGGATTGCGACGAGCGATCAGCTGTTGTTCTTCACGAACAGGGTCAACTCCTGACCCGGCTTGAGATAGTCACTCTTGCCGAGCTGGTTCCAGCGCATCACATCGTTGACGGCGACCTGGAAGCGGGCTGCGATGGAGGAGAGGGAATCTCCGCGGCGCACCTGATAGACCATGGACTTGTTGCTGCTCTTGCCCTGCTTGGGCCAGACCACCAGCTTCATGCCAGGCTTGAGGGCTGATTTGGCGTTCAGGCCGTTCCACTTGGCCAGGTCGGCGTGGGTGACCCCGTGTGCCTGGCTGATGCTCCACAGGTTGTCACCGGAGCGCACCTGATAGTTCACCTTGCCACCACTGCGGCTGGCGAGCTGCTGCGGTTTGCTCTGGGCAACCTGGGTTGCGCGCCCGCTATTGGGGATGATCAGGCTCTGGCCACGGCGCAGGTTGTTGCCGCGCATGTTGTTGGCCAGCTTGAGCTGTTGCACGGTCACCCCGTGATTCTGGGCGATCCGTGACAGCGTATCACCACTGGTGACCTGATAGGAGCGCACACCACGGGTACGTTCACGCTGGGGCAGATCGGCCAGGGCCAGCTCCAGGGTGTCGGCGTACTCGACGGGGACCAGCAGGTTGTAAGGGCCCTGCGGCGAGGTCATGCCACGCTTGAGCGCAGGATTGAGCGCCTTGAGCTGGGAGGCGGAAACGCCAGCCAGCTGGGCGGCCACGTTCAAGTCAATCTGGCCACCGGTATTGATGGTTCGCAATTGCGGCTTGTTGGCCAGCACCGGCAGGGTGACATTGTATTTGTCCGCATTGCGGATCATGTCGGCCATGGCCAGGATCTTGGGCACATACATCCGGGTTTCGCGGGGCAGGTCCAGCGACCAGTAGTCGGTCGGACGACCAGCCCGCTCGTTGCGGGTGATGGCGTTGCGCACCCGACCTTCACCGGCATTGTAAGCGGCCAGGGTCTGCAGCCAGTCACCGTCGAAGAACCGGTTCAGGTACTCCAGGTAATCCAGTGCGGCATTGGTGGATGCAAGGACATCGCGTCGACCGTCGTACCAGTTGTCGTGGCGCAGGCCGAAATTCTTGCCGGTTGCAGGAACGAACTGCCAAAGACCGACCGCATTGCTGCGGGAGCGGGCATTGGGATCGAACATGCTCTCGATCATGGGGATGGTAATAAGCTCCATTGGCAGCTCACGCCGTTCGATTTCCTCTACCATCAGATACAGGTAGGGCTCAGCCCGGCTGGCAATGGTCGCCATATGCTTATCATTGCGCAACAACCAATCACGCTGTTGGCGAACCCGGGCATTATCGTGCGAGTCCAGCTGCATATCATCGCTGATACGCACCCACAGGTTATCAGTGTCATCCAGCTCTTCTATCTGTTCGTCGCCGAACAGCATCCGCGAAGAGTGTTTTTTGTACGTTTTCTTGCTGACTTGGGGGGATTTGATCGGCTCGATTGCCGTTACCGCCCGGTCATCCTGATGGCTCAGGTTTTGACAGCCGCTGAGAAACAGCGCTGCCAATAAGGCCGTTCGTAGCTTCATCTCGCTCAGGTCATCTGTGGAAAAACAGCTCGCATCATAAGGGGCAATGCCCCCCTGATCAAGGTTTGTTCAAAAAACGTCCTTCCAGGCCCGCAGCACAGCGAAGGTATCCTCTGGATTTTCCAAGCATTTAAGGGCGTATTTCTCAGCAGAAAATTTTACCGAGTCCTGCTCGCAGCGCAGAAAAACATTGAAATTCCGCTCATCTCCCAGCCGGGAGGGGAGACTCGGGAGGCCCTGCTGACGCAGTTTGCTGATCACGCCGATCTGCCGCTGGATCGCCAGGTTGTCGGGCTCGACCGCATGGGCGAAACGCAGGTTGGAGAGCGTGTATTCATGGGCACAATAAAGGAGGGTCTCATCGGGCAGTGCCGCGAGCCGTTGCAGGGAAGTGTGCATCTGTGCCGGGGTCCCTTCGAACAGACGGCCGCAACCGGCGCTGAAGAGGGTATCGCCACAAAACAGCATGCCCTGGCCGTAATAGGCGATGTGCCCCAGGGTATGACCGGGCACATGGAGGACATCCAGACTCAGGCCATGCCAGTTGATCTGATCCCCGTCGTCGAGCCACTGGCCGTGATGGTCCGGCATGGGGTCATGCTTGGGACCATAGAGGCGAGCGTGGGGGAAGTGTTGCAGCAGCTCGGATACGCCCCCGACGTGATCGCGATGGTGATGGGTCAGGAGGATGGCATCCAGCACCAGATCCAGCCCAGCCAGCCGCTCCAGCACGGGAGCGGCCTCGCCCGGATCGACGACCAGGCAGTGATTTTCATGACGGATCAACCAGATGTAGTTGTCGCTGAAGGCGGGAACTGTGATGACGGTATACATGGGTCGAGGTCTCTTGTGTTCTCTTTAAGGAAGGGATCTTATATAACTGGATGGCATTCGCCCCCGAGTTGGTCCCATTATGCAACTGGCACGTACCGAACAACAGATCGCGCTTCCGACCAGTTGGTCCGCACTGCCCATGGGGGACTGGGTGGCCGCCGAGCTTCAGGAGCGCCTCGACAACTGGTGCCCCCACCTCTTTGGCTATCACTTGCTCAAGATAGGAGCCCTGAGCGCCGAACTCTCCTGCGGTTGTTCCACCATTCGCCATCAAATCGGTGTCGCCCCCGGCGGACGGCTGCTGGACATCCAGGGGGATCCGCTCGCCTTGCCGGTGCGATCGGGGAGCGTGGATGCCTGCCTGCTGGCTCACTGCCTCGATTTCTCGCCGGATCCTCATCAGGTGCTGCGGGAGGCAGAACGGGTGCTGACCGACGATGGCTGGCTCATTGTCAGCGGTTACAACCCGCTCAGCCTGGTGGGGCTGGGTCACTATCTGCCCTTCATGCGGCGGCATCTGCCCTGGTCTGCCCGCATGTTCACGCCCGCACGGGTGACCGACTGGCTGCAATTGCTCGGCTGCGAGGTGATGTTCGACGAGCGGTTCGGTTTCTCCTTCATGGGCAGGCAGAGCAAGATCGGCTGGTGGCGGGAGAGTCTGGGGCGGGACTATTGCCGCTCCCTGGCGTCTGTTTACGTGATTGCCGCCCGCAAGCGGCGTTTCCCCGTGACACCGGTGCGTCGCCGCTGGCGGCTGCCGGAGTCGATGGCCGCGCCAGGCATGGCGCGCCAGGGCGGCTAGCAGGCATCAGGGCTGGTAGCCGCTGTCTTCGGCAAGCTGCTTGCCGCTGGCGGCCTCACGGGCCAGCTCGTCACAGCGTTCGTTTTCCGGGTGGCCCGAGTGTCCTTTCACCCAGAGCCATTCGATCTGGTGACGGGCCACTTCCGCATCCAGGGCCTGCCAGAGATCGACGTTCTTGACCGGCTGGCGGTTGGCGGTCATCCAGCCCTTCTTCTTCCAGCCGATGATCCATTGGGTGATCCCCTGGCGCACATACTGGCTGTCGGTGGTGAGCCGCACCTGGCAGGGTTCGTTCAGGGTCCGCAGCCCCATGATGGCAGCCATCAGCTCCATCCGGTTATTGGTGGTCAATCGAAAACCGGCGGAGATCTCCTTGCGATGCTTGCCATAGACCATGACGGCACCATAGCCGCCGGGGCCCGGGTTGCCTAAGCAGGAGCCATCCGTGAATAAATCAATCTGTTTCAACATGAGCAATCAATCTGTTTTAGCGAGAGGCTTGGGGTAAACTAGCGAGTAAAACCGAAGTTTGACATGGATTTGATCATGAGCACACCCCAACTGAATCGCCAGATCATTCTGGATACCGAAACCACCGGCATGAACACCGCGGGCGGCCCCGTTTATCTTGGGCACCGCATCATCGAGATCGGCTGTGTGGAGGTGATCAACCGCAAACTCACCGGCAACCATTTCCACGTCTACATCAAGCCGGATCGGCTGGTGGACCCCGAGGCCATCGCCGTGCACGGCATCACGGATGCCTTCCTGGCGGACAAGCCCTCTTTTAGCCAGATAGCGGACGATTTCATCGAGTTCATTCGCGGCGCCGAGCTCATCGCCCACAACGCCCCCTTTGACGTGAGCTTCATGGACTATGAGTTCAGCAAGCTCGGTCTGAACTTCAAGACGGCGGATATCTGCGGCATCACGGATACCCTGGCGATGGCGCGGGATCTCTTCCCGGGCAAGCGCAACAACCTGGACGTGTTGTGCGATCGCTACGGCATCGACAACTCTCACCGTACCCTGCACGGCGCCTTGCTCGATGCGGAGATCCTGGCGGACGTCTACCTCCTGATGACGGGTGGCCAGACCAAACTCAATCTCGCGAGCGAAACCAGCGAGAGCGAGACCAGCCAGGATACCGGCATTCGTCGTCTGGAGAGTAATCGCCCGCCGCTCAGGGTGGTGCGCGCGAGCGACGAGGTGGCGGCTGTCCATGAAGCGAGGCTGGATCTGGTACAGAAAAAAGGAGGTGCCTGCCTGTGGCGGCAATGAGATCGCTTTGGGGGCTGCTGCTGCTGGCCTCCCTCCCGGCCGCGGCCAACGAGGTGTTTGCGCCTTCCGACATTCCTCTGCTCGACAACCGCTTTCGCATCGATTACGGCGTGAAGGAGATCACCTTCATCATCAAGCGCAAGCCGGGGACGCCCTCGGTGATCCTGGTGCGACCCGATGGCAGCAAGCTCTATGTGGGCAAGGTCAAGCCGCCCGACGTGGGCTGGTTGCCCCTCAAGGATCAGGATCTCATCACCATCCGCGACCCCATGCCCGGCCCTTGGCAGGCGATCGGGGAGGTGGACCCCGACAATCGGGTGCGCCTGCTCACCAACATCCAGGTCGAGAGCGAGCCGCTGCCGGCCCGCCTCTATCAGGGTGAGCGTGTCAAACTGCAATCCCGTCTGCTGATCGATGGCGCGGCGCCTGGGGCGGGTTACTACCTCACCGATCTGGGCATGACCGTCAAGCTGCAGCAGTTCAATGATGCCAGCCAGAGCGGGGATCCCGTGTTCGAGGAGACCCTGGGACGCTACATGGATGATGGCAAGGGGGTGGACGAAGTGCCGGGGGACGGTATCTTGACCGCCGAGGCAGTACTGGACGTCCCTGCGGGAAAATATCGAGCCCTCTTCAGCACCGGCAATGAGGTCTTCTCACGAGCCCAGTCACAGCAGGTGCTGCTCTACCCCTGGCCGGTCAGCTATTCCCTGAATCCCCCCTCCGGGGAGGGGGGAGCCAAGCTATCTCTCGTCATCGATGTGGATGAACTGGATCCCGCCTCCGTGGTCATCCAGGGCAAGGCCATCGACGGCGGCGGCAGTAGCATGACGTTCAACGAGGTGGCGACAGCGCCGCGTTTTGGCGTGGATCTCTCCGCCCTCAAGGCGGCAGGGCAGTACAAGGTGGAGGCCACCCTCTTTGGAACAACCCGGCTCGGTCGCGAGGTGCAACTGCAATTGCCGGCCAAGTCGTTCACCATAGCACCGCCTCCCCCCCCTCCCGCCCCCTCTGCGGCCATGCCCGCATCCGCCGCCACCCCCGACCGGTTCGAGGAGCGGGAGAGTCTGGTCTGGCTGCCCTGGGCGCTGGGGGGAGGTGGCGTGTTGCTGCTCTTGCTGGGGGCCGGTGGTTTCATTCTGCTGCAAAAGCGCCGCACCCTGCACAAGGCGATGGCGGCGCAGAAGGCGCAACTTGAAGAGACGCCAGCAACCCCCAAACTGGATCTCAATCTGCCGGAGCAATAATTCCGCGCACATTGCAAAGAAGCCGCCAAATGGGCGCAATGCTGTTCACTTAAGAGAATTTGAGTTCCAGTCCACGTAGTATCAGGGCTAAAAATGAGGGAGGCATGATGCCTCCCTCTTTCTATTGCAAGCCACGCTGGATAAAGGCTGAAGGAACATCGACTGGAAACAGCCTTGCTCCCCCAACTCAAGTCGCATTTATGAATAATTAGTCAAAAATGTGCTTATCTGAACAGCATTGCGCCAAATGGGCGGCTTCTTCATGGTCGCAAGTGGATGGGGTGAACCCGATATCAGTGAGCGCCGATATAGATGTCTTTGTACTGCTCGCGAATATCGAGGAACTTCTCCAGATTGGCCAGCATCAGGTCCACCAGAAGGGGGTCGAAGTGCTCTCCTTTCTCCTCCTTGATCAGCGCCAGCACCTGATCCAGCGGCCAGGCCTGCTTGTAGCAACGATCCGAGCCCAGGGCATCGAACACATCCGCCAGGGCGACGATGCGTCCTTCCAGCGGAATGTCCTCTCCCTTCAATCCGCGGGGATAGCCGCTGCCATTCCACTTCTCGTGATGGTTGCCCGCGATGGTGGCGCCTATCTGGAAGAGGGCCAGGTCACTGCCGGAGAGCATGTCCTGCCCAAGCTGGGCGTGGGTTTTCATGATCTCCCACTCCTCGGGAGTGAGTTTGCCCGGTTTGTGCAAGATGGCGTCCGGGATCCCCACCTTGCCGATGTCGTGCAGGGGAGAGGCACGCTTGATGAGCTCGCACCTGTCCTCATTCATGCCGAGCAGCTTGCAGAACAATTCGGTGTAGAGGGCCACCCGCTTGACGTGCAAGCCAGACTCCTTCGAGCGGCTCTCCACCAGCTCGCCGATGCGATAGATGATCTCTCGCTGGTTGTCACCGATCACCTCGTTGAGCCGGATATTCTCCAGCGCCACTATGATGTTTTCGGTGAACAGGCTCAGCAGCCCGGTATCCATCTGGCTGAGCGGGCGAGTGGTCTCGATGTGGAACAGCAGGTGGTGACGGGCATTCTGGCAATAGAGCACCATCTGGTTGCCATCGTAGACATTGGCTCCCTTGGCCATGGCACAGCGCAGTATTTCCGGCGCATCGACGAGGCGCAGCATGGGACCATCGCTGAGCAGAGGCTCGAGCACCTGATCCCGCACCTCATACGCCAGGTGCTTCACATCGTAAATCTGGGACTCTTCCAGATTGAGCAGGGCGCTGAGCTGGGTCTGGGCTCCTTCGACGAACTGGCGCAGGGCACGCTGCTCGAAGATCCCCTTGGACGCCTCGATGACCTTTTCCAGCCCCTGTCGATTGCTCTCAAGGGTTCGGATGTCCCGATAAGAACGCAGGCTGGCGCGCAACAGGGTGCGCAGTTTCTGGGAGGTAAGTTCGGTCTTGTCCTTGTAGTCGTTGATGTCGTAGTTGGTCACCACGTCATCTTCCGGGGCCTGGCCGGGCTGACCGGTTCGCAGCACGATGCGTACCATCTTGTTTTGCAGCTCGTCACGCACGAACTTGACCACCTCGAGACCGGCATGATCGACCTCCATGACGACGTCGAGCAGCAGCAGGGCGACATCCGGGGTGAGGGCGAGCAAGGCTTTGGCTTCAGCCGCAGAGTAGGCGTGCAGAAAATCGATCGGCTTGCCGTCGAATTCAAACTTGTTCAGGGTGATTTTGGTGATGCGATGCACTTCGGGTTCATCGTCCACTATCATCACCTTCCAGCCGGCGGGACGCGGTGCTGATTGGGGAAGATCTTCATCATCAATAATCAGGATTTGATCATCCATTATGCAATCCTGTGTGTGATCCTGTGCTTACCTTAACCGCTTCATTCAATATAGGAAACGGATTGATATCCAAAATATGATCCAGTCGGTTTCTCTTTCTTCGTATCGGATGCCATCCACCAGCCCTTTCATGAAAAACGCCTCCACAAGGGAGGCGTTCTGGCATCAGAGGCATCAAGCTGCCCTGTGATAGGCGGAGGCTTCAAACAGTGCCTTGTTGGCCACCAGGTCGACGGGATCGAAGTCATCGACGTTGATGGTGCGAAGGCGACTCTCCTCGGCGCGCCGCAGCAGGTCCGCTTCGGCCTGGTTGATGACACCGAGGCTCAGGCCCGCCTCTGCCACC
Organism: Aeromonas sp. QDB18; assembly: GCF_027705325.1. NCBI lineage: Bacteria > Pseudomonadati > Pseudomonadota > Gammaproteobacteria > Aeromonadales > Aeromonadaceae > Aeromonas > Aeromonas sp. QDB18. Next base: position 4,265 of record NZ_JAPDBQ010000065.1, on the reverse strand, counting down.
TTGTCGAGCTGGGTGAAGGGGCGTTTGCTCCCTTCGGCTTTGCACACCTTGTCAAACAGCGGCTCTGCGGTCAGCACATCGTCCAGCGCCTGTTCCAGCAGCCCGAAGGGGTTGCCCTCCTCGCGCGTCAGATATTGGCCCTCGGCCAGACGGCTGCGAGTGGCACTTGGCACCTGGAGCAGGCGGGCTACCTGGCTGTCGAGCTTGTCGGAGGGACGCTTCAGGTCGCGACCAAGGGGTAGCACGATGGCGCGCAGGGCCAGACCAATCCAGCGATTCGGGAAGTTGCGCAGCAACTCGTCGATCGCTTCCTGAGCCTTGAACAGGGCGTCTTGCAGTGCCCAGTGCAGCAGCGGCAGGTCGGCCTGCTGGCGTCCTTCATCCTGATAGCGCTTGAGGGCGCTGGAGGCCAGATAGAGCTGGCTCAGCACATCGCCAAGGCGGGCAGAGACCCGCTCTTTGCGCTTGAGTTCGCCACCCAGGGTGCCCATCGCCATGTCTGACAGGAAGGCCAGGTTGGCGGAGAGGCGGGATAGTTGCTGATAGTAGCCCTTGGTCTGATCCTTGTAGGGCGCGGCGGTGAAGCGGGCACCGGTCAGCCCCAGCCAGAAGCTGCGCACCAGGTTGCTGATGGCAAAGCCCACGTGGCTGAACATCGCCTTGTCGAAATCTTTCAGCGCCTGCTCTTTGTCGGGGTGGCTGGCTGCCAGCATCTCCGGCAACACGTAGGGGTGGCAACGGATGGCTCCCTGACCGTAAATGATCATGCTGCGGGTCAGGATATTAGCTCCTTCGACAGTCACGGCGATGGGCGCCCCCTGATAGCCACGGGCCAGATAGTTGTTCGGCCCCATGCAGATGGCCTTGCCGCCATGGATATCCATGGCATCAATGATGCACTTCTGGGCGCGGTCGGTGAGGTGGTACTTGACGATGGCGGAGATGACCGAGGGTTTTTCACCGAGATCGATGCCGGTGACCGTCAGTTTGGCGGCGGCGCCCATGATGTAGGCGTTGCCACCCAGGCGTGCCAGCGGCTCTTCAATCCCTTCCATCTTGCCAATCGGCAGCTTGAACTGGCGACGGATGCGGCTGTAGGCACCGGTGGCCAGGGCCAGCATCTTGACGCCGCCCGTGCTGTTGGAGGGCAGGGTGATGCCGCGACCGACGGAGAGACACTCCACCAGCATGCGCCAGCCCTGACCGGCCATGGCCGGACCGCCGATGATGAAGTCGAGCGGTACAAACACGTCCTTGCCGCGGGTCGGGCCGTTCTGGAACGGCACGTTGAGCGGGAAGTGGCGGCGACCGATGTCGACTCCCTTGATGTGGGTCGGAATGAGGGCGCAGGTGATGCCGAGCTCTTCTTCCTCACCCAGCAGGTGGTCAGGGTCACGCAGCTTGAAGGCGAGGCCGAGTACGGTGGCGATGGGAGCCAGGGTAATGTAGCGCTTGTTCCAGGTCAGGCGCATGCCGAGCACCTCTTCCCCTTCCCACTCGCCTTTGCAGACGATGCCGAAGTCGGGAATCGAGCCCGCATCAGAACCTGCTTCCGGGCTGGTCAGGGCGAAACAGGGGATCTCCTTGCCGACAGCCAGACGGGGCAGGTAGTAATCCTTCTGCTCGTCAGTACCGTAGTGTTGCAGCAGCTCACCCGGCCCTAAGGAGTTGGGCACGCCGACGGTGGAGGCGAGCACGGCGCTGGCGCCGCACAGCTTTTGCAGCACGCAGGACTGGGCGTAGGCGGAGAACTCCAGCCCGCCATATTTCTTCTTGATGATCATGGCGAAGAACTTGTTGTCCTTCAGGTATTGCCACACCTCGGGAGAGAGATCGGCACGCTCGTGGGTCACTTCCCAGTCGTTGACCATGCGGCACACTTCTTCAACCGGACCGTCCATGAAGGCCTGCTCTTCGGCAGACAGCGTGCTGACCGGAATGGCGTGCAGCTTCTTCCAGTCCGGGTTGCCGGCAAACAGATCCGCTTCCCACCAGGTCGTCCCCGCTTCGATGGCTTCCTTCTCGGTTCGGGACATCTCCGGCATGATGGACTTGTAGATCTTGAACAGCGGCTTGGTCAGCTGGTTGCGGCGAAACTCCACCAGATTGAGGGGCAGGGCTATCACCGCGAACAGCGCCCACACCAGCAGGGGCACATGGCCATAGAAGGTGCCGGCGACCAGGGCGGCGGCCGTGGCAAGCGTGGCGGTGAACAGGGACGCACGGCGATAGGCCATGGCGCCGATCACCAGGATCACCCCGAGCAGAGTGAGGGTCGTCGTCATTGTTTGCTCCTTGCATGAATTGCCGAGGTTGGGAAATTGGCGTTAACTGATCCAGAGGTCTGACCTGTTGGATGTGGCCCCTGTTGTAATTCATACGCACAAACTTATCAAGCTGTTTACAAGCCTGTTACCTTGGCCCTGTGATCGGCATAACGCGCTGCCCGCCCCATCTTGGCGGGCGGGGGGCGACGATTGGACTGGCTTGTGCGACAATGCCGCCACCCTATGTTGGACGACGAGATTTCAAAAACCATGTACCAAGAACTGATCCGCAACGAGTTGACCGAAGCTGCCAGCGTGCTTCAGGCGTTCCTGGCAGATGAGCAAAATCTGAAAAACATCGAGGCGGCGGCCAAGCTGCTCGCCGACTCCTTCAAGCAGGAAGGCAAGGTACTCTCCTGCGGCAACGGCGGCTCCCACTGCGATGCCATGCACTTTGCCGAGGAGCTGACCGGTCGTTATCGCGAGAACCGCCCAGGCTATGCCGGCATCGCCATCTCCGATCCCAGCCACCTCTCCTGCGTCTCCAACGACTTTGGCTATGACTATGTCTTCTCTCGCTATGTGGAGGCCGTCGGCCGTCGTGGTGACGTGCTGCTCGGCATCTCTACCAGCGGCAACTCCGGCAACATCCTCAAAGCCATCGAGGCGGCCCGTGCCAAAGGGATGAAGGTGATTGCCCTGACCGGCAAGGACGGCGGCAAGATGGCTGGTCTGGCCGATGTGGAGATCCGAGTGCCGCACTTCGGTTATGCCGACCGCATCCAGGAAGTGCACATCAAGGTGATCCACATCCTGATCCAGCTGGTTGAAAAAGAGATGGCCAAGTAATCAACGATCCGGGATTGAGAGGGGGGATGGGTGACCATACCGGCCCTCTCGTCCAGCCGTGACGGTTGATTGACGAAACCAGAGTCAAGACATTCAGGGAGTGGATGGTATATGTGCGAACTGCTCGGCATGAGTGCCAATGTGCCGACCGACATCTGCTTCAGCTTTACCGGGCTGATGCTGCGGGGCGGCAAGACCGGTCCCCACAAGGATGGCTGGGGGATCACCTTCTATGAGGGGCGGGGTTTTCGCACCTTCAAGGATCCCGAACCCAGTGCCCAGTCTCCCATCGCCAAGCTGGTCCAGGCACTGCCCATCAAGAGCCGTGCCGTGGTCAGCCATATCCGGCAGGCGAACCGGGGGTGTGTCTCCCTGGAAAACACCCACCCATTTACCCGAGAACTGTGGGGCCGTTACTGGACCTTTGCCCACAATGGCCAGTTGACCGGTTACAAGAGGCTGCCCACGGGGCGGCACCGCCCGGTAGGCGACACCGACAGCGAGCACGCCTTCTGCTGGCTGCTCGACAGGCTGGAGCACAAGTACCCCAAACGGCCGGCAAATTTCCCCGCCATGTTCCGCTACCTCGCGACCCTGTGTGACGAGCTGCGTGGGCTCGGGGTGTTCAACATGCTGCTGTCGGACGGAGAGTTCGTGATGACCTATTGCAGCAACAACCTTTACTGGTTGACGCGCAGGGCTCCCTTTGGCGAAGCCCGTCTGCTGGATGAGGATGTGGCCATCGACTTTCAGAGTGAAACCACGCCGAACGATGTGGTGACCCTGATCGCCACCCGGCCGCTCACCGGCAACGAGAATTGGGTGAAGATGGTGCCCGGGGAGTTCTGCCTGTTCAGGCTGGGCGAGCTGGAATATGGCAATGCAGCCAACTTGTTGAACCAGAAATAAAAAATACCAGGGTAGATGTCTACCCTGGTTCTTCGCAGCAGCCATACAGGCAAAAAGGGATGAGAGAGGTGTTGCTGAGCCGCATCATTCTCATGGGTTACATTGTTACTTTGGTGTTAATTTTGTGACAACCTTTATCTCTCTCCATTCTGGCTGACATACCGATACCTGATTACCCATGATTAGCAGTCAGTTACCACGAACTATACTGATCTTACGTACAGTTATCGAGGTGCGAGA
>NZ_JAPDBQ010000064.1:0-22224 GCF_027705325.1 Aeromonas sp. QDB18 | reverse complement strand
GCATCATGCCTCCCTCGCTTTTTTGTCCTGATACTACGTGGACTGGAACTCAAATTCTCTTAAGTGAACAGCATTGCAGTCTAACGACTGGGCTTTTTTTCGTTCCCGAGACAGCACCCATTTCCCCTCACATCAACACCGCCATCATCCGATCATCGCCCCTGAGAGAGGTTGCCGCTATAATGGCCGCCCTCAAGCAAGGTGGTGGTATGAAAGCAGAGTATCTACAGCGATTCGGGGGCATAGCCCGTCTGTATGGCCAGCGTGCCCTTGGCTCCTTCAGCCAGGCGAAAGTCTGCGTGGTCGGGATCGGTGGCGTCGGCTCCTGGGCGGCCGAGGCGCTGGCTCGGGCCGGCATCAACCAGATCACTCTGATCGACATGGATGATATCTGCATCACCAACACCAATCGCCAGATCCATGCCATGCAGGGCACGGTCGGCCGTCTCAAGACGGAGGTGATGGCCGAGCGCATCCGTGCCATCAACCCGGATTGCGAGGTGATCGAGGTGGATGACTTCGTCACCGCCGACAACCTGGGCGAGCATATCAAGCGGGAGTTTGACTATGTGGTGGATGCCATCGACTCGGTCAAGGCCAAGGTGGCGCTGATTGCCTTCTGCAAGCGCAACAAGATCCCGGTGATCGTGGCGGGCGGTGCCGGCGGGCAGATGGACCCGACCCAGATCACCGTGGCCGACCTGGCCAAGACCATTCAGGATCCGCTGGCCGCCAAGGTGCGCTCCGACCTGCGCCGACTGCACAACTTCAGCAAGAATCCGGCGCGCAAATTCGGGGTGGAGTGTGTCTTCTCAACCGAACAGCTGAGCTACCCGGACGGTAATGGTGGCACCTGTCAGGCCAAGGCGGCCAGTGACGGCAACATGAAGATGGATTGCGCCTCCGGCTTCGGTGCCGTGACGCCGGTGACGGCCACCTTTGGCTTGGTTGCCGCGTCCCGGGTCTTGAAGAAGATTGCCGAGCGGGGAGCCCGCGCCGAGAAAGAGGCCGGAAATGAAGACACCGGGTCGATTGGCGAAGCCTGATCGACCACTGTACAAGGTGGGTTAGGCAGCCTGCTCCCGGATTGCCAACACGATAGCTCTGAGCCCGTTGCCCCGCGACGGGCTCAAGTGTTTCTCCAGCCCCAGTTCGCTGAAATAGCCCTCCATGTCGAAGGAGTGGATCGTCGCTGCAGATTGGTGGTTGAGCGCTGCCAGTACGATGACAATCAGACCGCGCACGATGCGGGCATCGGAATCGCAAGCAAAGTGCCAGTTACCATCCTCACCTTTCTCCCCTTTCAACCAGGCCTGGCTCTCACACCCCTTGAGGCGAAATTCCTCCTGCTGCCATTCGCCGGGCAGTGCGGGCAGCAGTTTGCCGAGCTGGATGATGAGTCGGTACTGGTTCTCCCAGCCGTGTGCTGCTGCAAACTGCTGACGGATGCTATTTGCGTCGGGCTCAACGCCTATCCGGGTGTAGGTTGCGAGGCTGTTCATTGGATTGTCTGCCTTAGAAGAAGTCACTGAGTTTGTGCAGGGCGGCCAGCAGGGCGTCCACATCGTCCCGGTTGTTGTAGCAGGCCAGCGAGGCGCGCATCGTGCCGCCAATACCGAGCGATTCCATCAGCGGCATGGCGCAGTGGTGGCCGACTCGCAGGGCGATCCCCTGCATATCGAGCAGGGTAGCGGCATCTTGCGGGTGGATATCCTCCAGCAGGAACGAGACCGCACCGGCGCGCTGATTGGGTTCGCCGATAAGACGCAGCCCCGGCACCTGTTGCAGACCTGCGACCAGATAGTTGGTCAGCGCCTCCTCATGCTTGGCTAATGAGCTCCGGTCTTGATCCATCACAAAGTCGATGGCGGCGGCGAGGCCGATAGCGCCAGCGATATGGGGGGTGCCCGCCTCGAACTTGAAGGGCAGGGTATTGAAGGTGGTGCCGCTGAAACTGACCCGATCGATCATCTCGCCACCGGCTTGCCAGGGCGGCATCCGCTCCAGTAGTTCGGTGCGGCCCCACAACACACCGATGCCGGTCGGGCCATAGAGCTTGTGACCGGAGAAGGCGTAGAAGTCGCAACCGATGGCCTGCACATCCACCTCGAGATGAGCCACCGCCTGAGCGCCATCGAGCAGGGTCAGAGCGCCGACTGCCTTGGCCGCTGCCACCATCTCTTTGACTGGATTGACGGTGCCAAGGGCATTGGAGACGTGGGCCACGCTTACCAGTCGGGTCCGTGGCCCCAGCATGGCGTGATAGGCGGCCAGATCGAGATCGCCCCGCTCATCGAGCGGGATGACCCGGATCACCGCGCCGGTGCGTTGGGCGACCAGTTGCCACGGGACGATATTGGCGTGGTGCTCCAGCGTGCTGAGGATGATTTCCTCCCCCGCCTTGAGCTCGTTCATCCCCCAGCTCTGGGCCACCAGATTGATCGCTTCTGTGGTACCACGGGTCCATATCACTTCGTGGCTGCGGGGCGCATTGATAAAGCGGGCGACCGTCTCGCGGGCATCTTCGAAGGCGCGGGTCGCGCGGCCACTCAGGGCGTGGGCGGCACGGTGCACGTTGGCGTTGTCGGCCCGATAGTAGTGAGCGATGGCATCCAGTACCGCGTGCGGCTTCTGGGTGGTGGCGGCGTTGTCCAGATAGACCAGAGGGTGGCCGTTCACCTCCTGCGCCAAGGCTGGAAACTGGCCGCGCAGCCGGTCGTGCTGTTGCTGATTCATGCTCCCCTCATCTCGTCTGGAAAAGTCGGTCATGATCCGGAAAATGGCGGGCAAACACAAGGCGCAGTGGCGGGATATTGCCTGCGGTTTCGGCTGCCCGCGGGATCTCTGCTACAATGCCGCCCCTCATCATAAGCCAAGAGATCCGGCCCATGAAGCTCAACCCCAATCAGAACGAAGCGGTCAAGTATGTCTCCGGCCCTTGCCTGGTGCTGGCGGGTGCCGGATCGGGCAAGACCCGCGTCATCACCAACAAGATTGCCTATCTGGTACAGCAGTGCGGCTATAACGCACGCAACATAGCGGCGGTCACCTTTACCAACAAGGCGGCGCGGGAGATGAAGGAGCGGGTCGGCCAGACCCTGGGTTGCAAGGAGGCGCGGGGGCTGATGGTCTCCACTTTCCATACCCTGGGGCTCGAGATCATTCGCCGCGAGCACAAGAGCCTGAACCTCAAGGCCAACTTCTCCCTGTTCGACGACACCGATCAGCTGGCGCTGCTCAAGGAGCTGACCGAGGCGGAGCTCGACAACGACAAGGACAAGCTCTCGGCCCTCATCAGCCAGATCTCCAACTGGAAGAACGACCTCATCCTGCCGGCCCGGGCCATGCGTATCGCCCGCGGGCCTGAAGAAGTGCTGATGGCCCAGCTCTACGAGCGTTACCACCGCCAGATGGTGGCTTACAACGCGCTGGATTTTGACGACCTCATCGTAATGCCGACCCTGCTGCTCAAGAGCAACCAGGAGGTGCGCGAGCGCTGGCAGAACAAGATCCGCTATCTGCTGGTCGACGAATACCAGGACACCAACACCAGCCAGTACGAGCTGGTGAAGCAGATCGTCGGCGAGCGGGCCCGTTTTACCGTGGTGGGGGATGACGACCAGTCCATCTACTCCTGGCGTGGGGCCAAGCCGCAGAACCTGGTGCTGCTGAACGAAGATTTCCCCAATCTGCGGCTCATCAAGCTGGAGCAAAACTACCGCTCCAAGCGGCGCATCCTCAAGTGCGCCAACATCCTGATCGCCAACAACCCCCACGTCTACGACAAGGCGCTCTTCTCCGAGCTGGACGAGGGGGTGAAGCTCAAGGTGCTGTTTGCCAAGAACGAGGAGCACGAGGCGGAGCGTATCGCCGCCGAGCTGATGGGCCACAAGTTCATGAACCGCACCCGGTTCAAGGATTACGCGATCCTCTATCGGGGCAACCATCAGTCGCGCATCTTCGAGAAGGCGCTGATGACCAACCGCATTCCCTACCGTATCTCGGGCGGTACCTCATTTTTCTCCCGCACCGAGATCAAGGACATCATGGCCTACCTCAAGCTGCTGGTGAACCCGGACGAGGACACCGCCTTCCTGCGGGTGGTCAACCTGCCGCGCCGCGAGATAGGCCCCACTACCCTCGAAAAACTGGGCCAGTACGCCAACCAGCGTGGCAAGAGCCTGTTTGCCGCCAGTTTCGAGCTGGGGCTGGAGCAACACCTCTCCGGACGCGGTCTATCCGCCCTGCAGGCCTTCACCAACTGGCTGGTGAGGCTTGGCGATCAGGCGCTGCGCGGCAATCCGGTGGAGGCGGTACGGGACATGATCAAGGAGATCCATTACGAGGAGTGGCTCTATGAGACCTCCCCCAGTCCGAAGGCGGCGGAGATGCGGATGCAAAACGTCTCCACCCTTTATCGCTGGATCAGCGAGATGCTGGAAGGGGATGAGCTGGAGGAGTCGATGACGCTGGCTCAGGTGGTTACCCGGCTCACCCTGCGGGACATGATGGAGCGTAACGAAGGGGAGGATGAGGCGGATCAGGTGCAGCTGATGACATTGCACGCCTCCAAGGGGCTGGAGTTTCCCTATGTCTACATGGTGGGTATGGAGGAGGGGCTGCTGCCGCACCAGACCAGCATCGACGAGGACAACGTGGAGGAGGAGCGGCGCCTCGCTTATGTGGGGATCACCCGGGCCCAGACCGAGCTGACCTTTACTCTCTGCAAGGAGCGCCGCCAGTTTGGCGAGTCGGTGCGGCCGGAGCCGAGCCGCTTCCTGCTGGAGCTGCCCCAGGATGACCTGGAGTGGGAAAACCAGAAGAAGGTGACGGCCGAGGAGCGCCAGCAGAAGGGGCAGGTTGGTGTCGCCAACCTGCGGGCCCTGTTCAAGAAGGATTGAGGTCGGAAGGCTTGGTCTCTCGAGAAGCCTGACCCAGCAGAGGGGGAATATCGGCTCCCGGCAGCGGGGGCGAGATATGGCGCCCTTGCCCGAGGGCGCAGCCAAGCTCGATGAGCTTTTGCAACTGCTGCTGATTTTCGATCCCCTCGACCACCAGGGTGAAGTCGAGGTCCTGGCAGATGTCCCGCATGGCACGGATAAGCGCCAGATCCTTGGGGGAGTTCAACATGCGATGGGTGAAGCTGTCGTCCACCTTGATGTAATCCACCGGGAAGTGAAACAGGGCGTTGAGGGAAGAGAAGCCGGTGCCGAAGTCATCCAGGCTGACCTGGATCCCTTTCGCCCTCAGTTCATGCAAGGCAGTGAGGGAGTCGGCACTCTGCCGGGAGAGCTCGCGTTCGTTGAACTCAAAGATGAAACATGCGGGGATGACACCCTCCTCCTCCATGATGGTGAGCAGTTGCATGATCTGCTCGTGGCTGGCCAGGTGCTTGCCGGAGAGGTTGATGGCTATCCTGAAACGACCGACCCCGGAGGCGGGTTGCCAAAGCTTCAGTTGCTGGCAGGTGCGCTTGAGGATCTGGCGGTCCAGATCCTGAATGAGGCCGCACTGTTCCGCCAGAGGAATGAAGTCGAATGCATCCTTGAGCTCCCCTTCCTCCGTTATCCAGCGCGCCATCACCTCCAGTCCGACCAGGCGGCTGTCACACAGCCTGATCACCGGCTGGAAGTAGGGCACAATCCGCCCTTCCCGCAAGGCTCTGAAGAGCCGCTCTTCCGGTGACCCCGCCTGTTCGGTACAGGCCTCCGAATACATGACGATGCGGCTGCGGCCGTTGCGCTTGGCCTGGTACATGGCGAGGTCTGCCTGGTGCAGCAGTTCACTGACATCGGCCGTTTGCTCCGTCACGCTGGCGACCCCCAGACTGACGGTGATGGTCAGTTCGTTGCCCTGGAGCCGGAACGGATGGCCGATACGGCCAATCAGGCGATTGAGCACGGGGCTGATGTCCTCTTCCCGCTGGCTGTTGTCAAGATAGATGACGAATTCGTCCCCTCCGAGCCTCGCCACCATGTCATTTTGCCGGATGCAGCCTTGCAGCCTGCTGCCCAGCTCCTGCAGCAACTGATCGCCGGCACTGTGGCCCAGGGCGTCATTGACCTGCTTGAAGTGATCCACATCGACGAAAATCAGGGTGAAGCCGGCTGTCTGGTAACGGCGGTAGCGGGTCATGGCATGATGCAGGTGATTCATCAGCAGCGCCCGGTTTGGCAACTGGGTCAGCGGGTCGTGCAGGGCATTGAACTGGAGCCGCCGCTCCAGCTCCTGATGATGCTTGAGCCGTTTCTGCAACCTCAAGTTGGTTTGGCGCAGCTGTTGGAGTCGCTGGTTGATGGACTCCTCCGAGTTGAGCTCATCGAGTTGCTGTCGCACCCTTTTGAGCTCCAGCAACAGGGTCAGCTGATGGCGCAGGAAATCGAGGAACAGCCTGTCATCGGTTTCCAGAGGCCGGGTCATGTTGAGGATGAGGTGGGCAAAGTATTGCTGCTGCTGGCGCAGGGGCAGGCTGTACCAGTAAAGCCCCTCTTCATGGCGCTCTACGCTGTTGGTGCTGTGGCACATGGCCCGAATGATGTCATCGTCGTATGTCAGGTGTGGTGGATAGAGTCGCTCCAGTCGCTGGTTTTCCAGCCGGATCAGCAACATGTCGCTGACCGAGAGCATCTGGCGCAACACAGCTTCCAACTGGGCAAACAGGGCCTGCTGAGGCAGGTTGTGAGCCAGGCGCATCACTCGGCCGATCTTCTCGATTTTCTCCTGCCACTGGGGATCCCGCTGCATGAGAGGGGAAGCCAGCCCCGCCAGCTGGGTACCGGTCTGGGTTTCGTGCAGACGTTTGGCCAGGCACTCCAGCAGCAGCCTCAGGGTGGGCGCCTGCTCCGGGGTGCTGTGTGCCAGCAACCACTGCACGTCGATATGCTCCACAGGCTGCACGCACCAGCCCTGCCCTTCATCGAGCCGGGTGAGCTGTTCGGTGAGGCGAGGTTCTTCCCGTCCCAATTGTTGTTTGAACACGTCGGGAAGCTGATAGGTGTAGCGCCAGTTCAGCCCCCCGTCGGCCAGCCCCAGCATGGCGAAATGTTGCAGAGGGCAGAGTGTGTCCAGCAGGCCGACCAGTCGGGCGTAATCCTCGGGGGAGGCAATGCCGGGGGCGGGGAAATCCATGATGGAGGAGACGACCGCCAGCAAGGAATGCGAGTCTGGCGGTGTGGTGGGCTGAACTGACATGCAACACTCCCGAAAAAACTTACCTTCAAGCGTAGTCGGAAGTGATGGGATTGAAAGGGCTGCAAGAGGAGCCCTTTCAATTACTTAGAGCTTGTCGATCATGTAGTGAATGGCGTTCTCGATCTCTTCGTCACTGCAGGTGGCGCAGGTCCCCCGCGGTGGCATCATGCCAGCCTTGCCGGTGAAGCCTTCGATGGCGTGTTTGCGCAAGGTGTCGAATCCCTGGGCGATGCGTGGCTCCCAGGCGGCCTTGTCACCTCGCTTGGGGGCGCCGGCGGCACCGGTATCGTGGCAGGCGAAGCAGGCACCCTTGAACACGGTCTCTCCGTCACGTGGGCCGGAGGAGGCTGCCGCAGGCGCGGCCGCGGCGGTCGCAATGCCTTCCAGATCCTTGGCGGTATAAACCTGGCCAACCGGGGCAATACGCTCGGCGATGGCCTCTGTCGACATGTCATCGGCGGCAAGGACGGCGCCGGACAGAGTGGCAGCCGCCATCCCGGCAGCCAGCAAATAGCTCAGTTTTTTCAACACGCTCATGTACTCCCAGCAGGCTCTTATTATCCCCAGAAAACGACGGGATTATAACCGAATAGTTACAGTCATTTAAACGCTTGTGTGTGAAGTGTTAAGCAATCTGCAAACAAAGTGGCAGAGCAGGAAAGTGTGATCCCACATAAAAAAACCCGGCATGCGCCGGGTTTCGTGAGGCTGAACAAAATAGGGCGCGCTGATTGCCCAGGCGCCCCTCGCGTGTCCTCAATCCCAGTTCAGGATCACCTTGCCGGACTTGCCCGAGCCCATGGCTTCGAAGCCCTGCTGGAAGTCATCGATATGGAAATGGTGGGTGATGATGGGGCTGAGATCCAGGCCAGACTGGATGAGGCTTGCCATCTTGTACCAGGTTTCGAACATTTCGCGGCCGTAGATCCCCTTGATGAAGAGTCCCTTGAAGATCACCTTGCCCCAGTCGATGGCCATGGTGGAGGGAGGAATGCCGAGCATGGCGATTTTGCCGCCGTGGTTCATCTTGTCGATCATGTCCTGGAAGGCGCTGGGCACCCCGGACATCTCCAGCCCCACATCGAACCCTTCGGTCATGCCGAGATCTTCCATGACATCGGAGAGCTTCTCCTTGGCCACGTTGACGGCACGGGTGGCGCCCATCTTGCGGGCCAGTTCCAGCCGGTATTCGTTGACGTCGGTGATCACCACGTGACGGGCGCCAACGTGACGGCAGACGGCAGCAGCCATGATGCCGATGGGGCCTGCGCCGGTGATGAGCACGTCTTCACCCACCAGGTCGAAGGAGAGGGCGGTGTGCACGGCGTTGCCGAACGGATCGAAGATGGCGGCCAGCTCATCAGGGATGTTGTCCGGCAGCTTGAAGGCGTTGAAGGCCGGGATCACCAGGTATTCGGCGAAGGATCCCGGGCGGTTCACACCCACACCAATGGTGTTGCGGCACAGGTGGGTGCGACCGGCACGGCAGTTGCGGCAGTGGCCGCAGGTGATGTGGCCTTCGCCGGAGACGCGATCGCCGATGGCGAAGCCGCGCACTTCCTGGCCGACGGCGACCACCTCTCCCACATACTCGTGCCCTACCACCATGGGGACGGGAATGGTCTTCTGGGCCCACTCGTCCCAGTTGTAGATGTGCATGTCGGTGCCGCAGATGGCGGTCTTGCGGATCTTGATGAGCAGATCGTTGTGGCCGAGCTCGGGAGCCGGGACATCGGTCATCCAGATGCCGACTTCGGATTTGAGTTTGGAGAGTGCTTTCATGACAGATTCCTCACGGCGCCATGCCGGGTACAGAGGGTAATAAAATGGGGCCCAACCTTGGCCCCCGTTTTAATCAGCCAGCCATGTGATCAAATCACACCGAGCTCGCGACCGATGCGAATGAAGGCATCGATCGCCTTGTCCAGTTGCTCCCGGGTATGGGCGGCGGACATCTGGGTCCGGATGCGCGCCTGACCCTTGGGTACCACGGGGAAGGAGAAGCCCACCACGTAGATACCGGTGTCCAGCATGCGGCTCGCCATCTCGGCGGCCAGTTTGGCATCCCCCAGCATGACCGGAATGATGGCGTGATCGGCACCGGCCAGGGTAAAGCCGGCGGCGCTCATGCGCTCGCGGAAGTAGGCACTGTTCTCCTTGAGGCGGGCACGCAGGTCGTGACCCTCGGCCAGCATGTCGATCACCTTGATGGTGGCCGAGACGATGGAGGGTGCCAGGGAGTTGGAGAAGAGGTAGGGACGGGAGCGCTGACGCAACCAGTCGATCACCTCTTTCTTGCCGGATGTGTAGCCACCGGACGCGCCACCCAGCGCCTTGCCCAGGGTACCGGTGATGATGTCGACCCGTTCCATCACCTCGCAGTATTCGTGGGTGCCGCGGCCGTTCTCACCGATGAAGCCGACGGCGTGGGAGTCATCCACCATCACCAGCGCATCGTACTTGTCGGCCAGATCGCAGATGGATTTGAGGTCGGCGATGACGCCATCCATGGAGAAGACGCCGTCGGTGGCGATCAGCTTGAAGCGGGCGCCGTCGGCATCGGCCTGCTTGAGCTGGGCTTCCAGTTCGGTCATGTCGTTGTTGGCGTAGCGATAGCGCCTGGCCTTGCACAACCGCACCCCATCGATGATGGAGGCATGGTTGAGGGCGTCGGAGATGATGGCGTCTTCGGCACCGAACAGGGTCTCGAACAGACCGCCGTTGGCGTCGAAGCAGGAGGAGTAGAGGATGCTGTCTTCGGTGCCGAGGAAGGCGGACAGCTTCTGCTCCAGCTCCTTGTGCTGGTCCTGGGTACCGCAGATGAAGCGCACGGAGGCCATGCCGAAGCCGTGGCTCTCGAGCCCCTGATGGGCGGCGGCAATCAGGTCGGGGTGGTTGGCCAACCCCAGGTAGTTGTTGGCACAGAAGTTCAGTACCTGCTCGCCGCCCACCGCAATCTGGGCCTGCTGGGCCGAGGTGATGATGCGCTCCTGCTTGTATAGCCCTTCCGCCTTGACCTGTTCGAGCTGTTCGGTCAGGTGACGATAGAATCCGTTAGACATCCTCGGTCCTCATTGCTGTATCGACTGTGTTATCAGGATCCCGGGCCGTGCAACCCGTACGGTTCGGCGTCGTCACGGTCGCGACGAAACGCCGACAGACCCTAGAATGGGCAACATTTTACTGTAATCCCTGCGTATAAATTCAAATTTTTATGCTGATAATCAACAATTGTGAAACAGATCTCACCCGGCTGGTTGGGCCAGTTGGTGATAATGTTGCTCCAGTTGATGTATCTGGGGGGCCACCTGTGGCTGCACGTAGGGGCGCAGCAAAAACAGCACCCGCAAGACCCCCTGGTAGAGCAGGGGTTTGGTGATGCGGGTGGCCGGGGCCTGGGCAATCTGGAACGGGATCCAGCAGGTGACGACCATCTTGATGGTCTGGCCGAGATCCGGCAGGTCTTCATCGCTGACGGCGATGATACCGCCTTCGCGCAGGCTTCTGAGCAGCGTCTCCACGGTGGCACGGAGCTGCTCCTGTGCCTTGAGGTATTTCTGCTGCAGAAGCTCGTCGCGACTCAGGATGTCCGGCAGGTTCGCGTAGAAGAAGCGGAACTGCCACATCAAATAGAAGATGGCATCCAGGTAGCCCATCAGATCCTCCAGCCGGATCTCGCTGCTGCGGATCGGAGTGAAGCTGTCGCTCAGGTGGCGGGCGTACTGATCGAAGATGGAGTGGATGATGTCTTCTTTGTTTCTGAAGTGGTAGTAAAGGTTGCCCGGGCTGATGCCAAGGTGTGCGGCAATGTGGTTGGTGGTGATGTTGCGCTCGCCCTGATCGTTGAACAGCTCGGTGGCGCTGTGGATGATCCTGTCTCTGGTCTTCATCGCTGGTCCCTCTGCCGGGCCCGAAGGGGAAAAGTCATCGAGGTCGAATCCCCTTGCGGCCCGTGATAAACTTTTCGGCAATTTCAAATTGGCCCACTATACACAGCTTTAACAGGCAGTCACACGGGGCCACAACGTACGCGAGGCAAACTCCATGATCGTAGTAACTGGCGGTGCTGGCTTTATCGGCAGCAATCTGGTCAAGCAGCTGAACGCTCAAGGACGGACCGATATCGTGGTCATCGATGACCTGACCGACGGCACCAAGTTCGTCAACTTGGTCGACCTCACCATCGCCGACTACATGGACAAGGACGAGTTCCAGGCGCGGATCGTCTCCGGTGACGAATTCGAGGAGTGGGATGACGGCATCGAGGTGATCTTCCACGAAGGCGCCTGCTCCGCGACCACCGAGTGGAACGGCAAGTTCATCATGGAGGTCAACTACGAGTACTCCAAGGATCTGTTCCACTACTGCATCGAACGGGAAATCCCCTTCATCTACGCCTCTTCCGCCGCGACCTATGGCGGGCGCAACGACAACTTCATCGAAGACCCGAGGTTCGAGCAGCCCCTCAACGTCTACGGCTACTCCAAGCAGCTGTTCGATCAGTACGTGCGTCGCTGGATGCCGGAGATCAACTCCCAGGTGGTGGGTCTCAAGTACTTCAACGTCTATGGTCCCCGCGAGCAGCACAAGGGCTCCATGGCGTCCGTGGCCTTCCACCTCAATACCCAGGTGAAGCAGGGTGACAATCCCAAGCTGTTCGAGGGCTGTGACGGCTTCCCGGATGGCGGCCAGATGCGCGACTTCATCTACGTGGACGACGTCTGCAAGGTGAACCTCTGGTTCTGGCAGAATCCGCAGCACTCCGGCATCTTCAACTGCGGCACCGGCCGTGCCGAGCCGTTCCAGAACGTGGCGGAAGCCGTGATCAGGCATCACCAGAAAGGCGCCATCGAATACATTCCCTTCCCGGATCACCTCAAGGGTCGCTACCAGAGCTTCACCCAGGCGGATCTCACCAAGTTGCGCGGCGTCGGCTATGACGGCGAGTTCAAGACTGTGGCCGAAGGCGTGGCCGATTACATGGCCTGGTTGAACCGGGCTTGATCCCTCTCTGGCGGGTGGCTCTGGCCACCCGTCGATCGGATGCGCTTGCATGAACATATTGATGGCTCTCTCCCAGCTCGAAGTGACGGGCGCGGAGGTCTATGCCACCACGGTCGGCAACGAGCTGACCCGCCGTGGCCACCAGGTATTCTACGTCTCTGACACCCTGACCAAACCGACTCTGGGACCGGTCTTTCGGTTGCGCTTCAACAAGCGCAGCATCCTGCGCCGCTTCTGGCACGTCTTCTATCTCATCTATCTGATCCGCAAGCACAGGATCCAGCTTGTACACGCCCATTCGCGCGCCTCGGGCTGGAGCAGCTACGTCGCCTGCAAGCTGACCGGCACCCCCATGATCACCACGGTGCACGGGCGCCAGCCGGTACACGCCTCCCGCAAGGCATTCCATGCGCTGGGCTATCGGGCGGTGGCGGTGTGCGAGGATATCGCCAGCCAGATCATCGACAACCTGGGGGTGGACCCGGCCATGGTGCAGGTGCTGCGCAACGGCATCGAGACCGACAAGTTCCAGCCCGTGCCGATACCGGACAACGACAAGCCGGTGATCGCCATCATTGGTCGGCTGAGCGGTCCCAAGGGGGAGCTCTGCTACCGGTTGCTGGACGAGGTGCTGGATCTGGAAGCCTGCCGGGTGCGCATCGTCAGCGGCACCCAGGTGCCGGCGCGTTTTGCCCGTTTTCAGGACAAGGTCGACTTCGTCGGTTATGTGGACGATGTGCCCGCCCTGATGGCGGGCTGCGATCTGGTGATCGGTGCCGGTCGGGTGGCGATGGAGGCGCTGCTGTGCGGTCGTCCGGCGTTTGCCATCGGCGAAGCCAGGGCCATCGGTCTGGTGACGGAGCAGAATCTGGACGAGGCGCTTGCCAGCAACTTCGGCGACATCGGCCCCAGGGATCTGGCCATCGACTTTGCTGGTCTGAAGGCGCAGATCCCTTCGGCGCTAGCCTCCAAGGTGGTGCCAGACCCAGTGCGCCAACGGATCCTGCAAGAGTATGATTTGCAAGGCGTCGTGACCGGGCTGGAATCCGTCTATCAGGATGCCGTGGTCGAGACCCTGCGCCGGGAGATGCCGGTCATCATGTATCACCGCTTCATCGAGCACGAGAGCGAAAAGGGAGTGCATGGCACCTGGCTCCCGGTCGCCATGTTCGAGAAGCACCTCAAGCTGATGAAGTGGCTGGGCTACGAGACGCTGACATTTGCCGACCTGGCGGAGAACGGGTTCATCCACCGGCTGCAATACGGCAAGAAGTACCTGATGATCACCGTGGACGACGGCTATCGGGACAACCTCACCCGCATGCTGCCGCTGCTGGAAAAGTATGGTTACAAGGCGGTGGTCTATGTGGTGTCCGGTGAGGATCACAATCGCTGGGATGTGGAACATCCGACCCACCCCGATACCCCGGTGACCCTGATGAACCCGGAGGAGATCAAGGCGCTGGTGGCCTCCGGTCATGTGGAGATCGGGGGCCATACCCTGACTCACCCCCGCCTGAGCACGCTCCCCCCAGAGGAGCAGGCCCACCAGATCCAGGCCAACAAGGCCTGGCTGGAGCAGTTGCTCGGCCATCCCCTGATCTCGTTTGCCTATCCTTACGGGGATCTGAACGACAGTGCAAAAGCCCAGGCCGTTGCCGCCGGTTATCGCTATGCTGTGGCCACCAACAGCGGCCCCAGAGCCATGCACCGGGATCCGTTCCAGATCCGCCGGATCGCCATCTTCCCCCGCACCGACATGTTCGGTCTGTGGCGCAAGATCCGTGGTAACTATGTATTCAGGAAATAAGTATTGATGTCTATTAAGCCTCTTGAATATCTCGATAAGGTAACAACTGCCGCTTTTGCGCTGACGATTGCATTTTCATTCTGTGGTCTGTTCTTTGTTTCTTCTGGTCAGAGTATCTTGTCGAACTTGTTGGTCGTGTCCAGTGTTCTTGGTCTGCTGAACTATTTTATCGGGGGAAAGAAGGATGTTTTCTTTACCGATCGGCGTCTCGTCTGGGTTTTTGTCTTCTACGCCGCCGTGATCCTGATAAACAGAATTATTCATGGAGATCTGTATGGGGTAATGCGAAGCTTATTGTATGTTTCTGTATTCTCTTTGATGATGCCTAGAAAGAAAATACTGCTCTCGATTGGTTGCATTGCCATATTGAGTGGTGGAATTGGATTGGGTCTATTGAGTCTTTGGCAGCATGAAAATGGTATTGTCAGAGTGGAAGGGTTTACCAATGCAATTTTATTTTCACAAGCCGCCCTTACTTTTATGATTTTGAACTGGTGTCTATTTATTGGGGTGAGGAAGATTGGTTGGATTAAAGTCTTATCAATAATGTCTCTGATAGCTTCCTTACTGGCGCTCTATTTATCTCAAAGCCGGGGAGTTTGGTTGGCATTGGGTGTTATTATTAGTTACACAGTTATTTACAAGTCACTCTTCAAACCATGGAAATATGGTGCGGTGGCTTTATTATTTATAATTAGTATGATTGGTTTTTATCATACTAATGCCCTAGTGCAGAACAGAATGGCATCCGCTGTCTCAGATATCAACAACATGAAAGGTGGTGCATATAACTCCTCATGGGGGTTACGTGTGGTGGCATGGGAGAGTGCTTGGCTGGGATTCTTGGATTCCCCTCTGATTGGGGTCGGCACTGACGGTTTTACTGCCGTAAAAGAGCAACAAATCTCACGGGGGCTTGTGTCTCCATTGGTGATGGATCCTGCTCTGGCGCATGCTCATAGCCAGTATATGCAGAACTTGATTATTCGGGGTGCGGTAGGGATTCTGGCTCTAATTATCTTCCTGTTTTACCCAATGAAGCTGATAGTAGAAAAGGCTGGATGGGGTTCCCCATATACCATGATACCGCTATCGTTTGCCGTCAGCGCCTTAAGCGATGTTCCATTTGAGCATCAAAATACGCTGTATCTATATGCGCTGAGCCTGGTTTTCTGCTGGTGTACCATTGAATTCAATATGGAAAAGAAAGCATCATGATCCCTGTATTTGTTATCAGCTTGGTTAGAAGCCAGGAACGGCGTGCCTTTATCAAGCAACATATGGATAGCCGAGAAATAGAGTTTTCATTTTTCGATGCGGTGGATGGCAAGACCCTCCCTGAGGATGAACTGAAGCGGGTGGACTTTCCGCTCGCCAAGCAATTTTGTGGCCATGACCTGAGTTTGGGTGAAGTGGGCTGTGCCATGAGCCATATCCGTATATATGAGATGATGGTTGCCAAAAGAATAGAGTGCTGCATCGTCTTGGAAGACGATATTTATCTGCATTGTCATTTCAAAGCCATCGTATCGCAGGCCATATCGGCATGTCAGTCTGAGATTGTCTTCCTGCATCATGGCAAGGTGAAGTCATGGCCATGGATGAAAAAAATGCCGGAAGGGTATCGCCTTGCCAAATATATCTCACCGAGTCGCAACTCCAAGCGAGGAATAATCTCGACGGCAGGTTATATACTGACCTTGGCGGGCGCCAAGAAGTTATTGGAAAAAGCTTACCCAGTTCGGATGCCATCAGATTATTTGACCGGGCGGCTGCAACTCAATGGTTTGACTGCTTCGGGCATTGAACCCTGCTGCATGGATGTCGGTTTGTTTGATACCACGATCGATGATCGCAACTATGGTCCGCATGTGACCGATGGCGAGGTTTGATAGTGATCGGTTATTTGCAGCTATTACGTGATCGGGTGCGCAGAGCCCTGGGTATTCTCTTGTTTGACAAGAAGATGCCACTCGGCATCCAGGGGGATATCAAGCATATTTTGGTGGTTCGCTGGGATGCCAAGCTGGGGGATTCCTTTATCTCCTCCTTTTTCTTCCGGGAGCTAAAAAAACTGCCGGGCAACAAGAAAGTGACGGTTATCACGACCCCAGCCCTGGCCAGCCTGTATCGGGATTGTTTCGGGGTTGATGAGGTCATCGAGATCAACAAGCGACCCGGCTACGGTGCTATTGGCAAGATGGTGTCAGCCATTCCCCATGTCGATCTGGTGATACATCTCACCGAGGGGATGAAGATGAAGGATCTATATCTCCTGTACAAACTCTCGTCGACCAATGTTGCCTCCCTCGACGACAGTATCGGACGTGTCAATGTGAAGTTGTCCGAGGCGACGGCGGGCATGCTGTTCCAGGATAAATATCGCTATCTGCTGTCACTGCTGGGTGCGAAAGAAGTAGATCAGAAGTACATGATCCCAGTGGCAGAGAAGGGGAATGTGACCTCGGCCTGTGATGACCTCATCCTCATCAACCCCTTCGGCAGCACTCAGTACAAGTCGTTCTCGCACGCCAAGATGGTTGAGTTGTTGAAGACCTTGGCAACCGAGTTCGCTGCCTATCGCTTCGGAGTGCTCTCTTCACCCGCAACTTATGCTGCGGCGGAGGCCATGCTCAGAGCTAGCGCGGCTAGCAATGTTATGCTGCTGGAGGGCGTAAAAACCATAGATGATGCTATTTATTGTGTTCAGCAGTGCATGGCTGTGCTGTCGGTGGACACCGCCATAGTGCATATCGCCGTCGGATTGGAGAAGCCGCTGGTGGCTATCTATCCGCGCCATGGTGAGACGTTCAACCAGTGGTTGCCGACCAGCACGCCGCGGGTCCGGATCCTGTTTAGCGACTCCCCTGGCCTGAATGCCGACATGAACAATGTCGATGACCGGGCCGTCTGCGAGGCGCTAGCTAGTCTGCTGTCCGTGACTGAGCAAGCAGAGCCGCTAGCCGCTGAATAACCAGCTCAGGTGTAATTGAGCGGAACAGGGCTTCATCGAAGAAGTCCTTCTCCTGGGTCGGCAACTGATAATCCGCCCCCTTGGCGTCGAAGATATCGATGGCCTGATACCGGGGGTGGTTCACCGGGTTGGCGATGATCTTGTCGCCGCCTGGGGCCACTATGGTCAGCAGCGGCAGATCGATGGCCTGCGCCATGTGCCGTGGGCCAGTGTCGTTGCCGACAAACAGCTGGCAATGGGCGAAGAGCCCCACCAGCTCCCGTACCGAGCGGGTCTGAACATGGTCAAACACGCTGGCCTGCAGCGCGGCGGGCAGCAAGGGCCTCAGGCTGCGGTTGTATTCTTCCTCCCCCGGCCCGCAGTAGATCAGGATCTGGGCGTGGTGCTGCTCGATGAGCCAGCGCGCGACCTCGGCGAAACAGTTGATGGGCCAGCGCTTGTAATGCCCGAGTGAGTTGACTCCCATGGCGATGAGTGGCCGGGTCGGGTCGACGCCAGCGGCCAGCAGGGTCTCGCGCCCCCGTTGTTTCTCCTCGTCGCTGAGCCAGAGATAGTAGTTGCGATCCTCCCTGGCGAGGCCGAGGGGCTTGAGCAGTGAAAATCGGTCGTCCACCAGGGTGCTGTTGCCCTGATGCTCGGTGTCATGGCGAAAGCGCACGATGCGGTTGTGGCCCAGGCGCCATGGGAAGGAGTCGAAGCCGATCCGCAGGCGGGCGCCGGAGAAGAGGCAGGTGAGCAGGCCTATCATCTGGCCCTGGCTGTTGATCACCACATCGTAGCGCTCGCGGCGAATGCCCAGCAGCAAATCCTTCATGTAGCGCCACTCGTTGCGGCGCGCCTTCTCGATGACGATCAATCGATCGATGTTGGGGTTTCCCTCTGCCATGCCCGCGCAGTAATCCATGACCAGATAGTGAACTTCCCCGGCAGGGTCGTGCTGCTTGAGGTTGTTGCACAGTGCGGTGGAGATCAGCACATCTCCTATCTGTTTGGTTTGTACTACCAGGTATTTCATGGAAAGGGCCTCGAGCGAGGTCGGGTTGAACGTCAGCGCATCAGCATATCGCACTCCCCTGTCAGATGCTGCCGCTATGGGGTGAAAATCCGATCCAACGCACTGTGTTTGCACATATTTTCGACGTTGTTCGGGCTGGTGGGGCCCGGCTGGCAGTGCGGGAAGATGAGCGGGGGCATGGCACCGTCGGCCATGCCCCCGATGGGCAAGAGTGATCAGCGTACGATGAGGCCGAGCAGGATCCCCACCACGCCGAAGTCGGCATCGCTGAAGGTGGTGTTGGCAAAGCCGAGATCCCCCAGCACCGGCAGCAGGAATACCGGCAGGAAGGTGATCAGCAGGCCGTTGGCGAAGGCACCGAGGAGAGCGCTGCGACGACCGCCGGTGGCATTGCCGAACACCCCGGCCGCCGCACCGACGAAGAAGTGCGGCACGACGCCTGGAATGATGACGGTGAGCCCCAGCAGGTAGAGCAGCACCATGCCCACCAGACCGGCGGCGAAGCTCGACAGGAAGCCGATCAGCACCGCATTGGGGGCGTAGGGGAAGACGATGGGGCAGTCCAGCGCCGGCTTGGCGTTGGGCACCAGCTTGTCGGAGATCCCCTTGAAGGCCGGCACGATTTCGGCGATGACCATCCGCACCCCCTGCAGGATCACGTAGACCCCGGCGGCGAAGGTGATGGACTGCATCAGGGAGAACATGAACCAGTGCTTGCCCTTGGCGACGCTGGCGACGAACTCGGGGCCGGCGAAGGCGGAGGTGATGAGGAAGATGATGCCCATGGTGAAGGAGATGGCCACCGGGGTATCGCGCAGGAACAGCAGGCTCTTGGGCACCTGCACCTCTTCGCTGCTGTGGGCCTTGTTGCCGAATTTGGCGCCGATCCAGCCGGCCAGCACGTAGGAGCAGGTGGAGAAGTGGCCGAGTGCCACGTCATCGGAGCCGGTGATCTGCTTCATGTAGGGGTGGGCGAGGGCCGGGAACAGCACCATGGTGACGCCGACCACCAGGCTGCCCACCGCGATGAGCGGGATGCCGCTCATGCCGCCGGCGGAGAGGATGGCTGCCACCATCATCGACATGAACAGGGTGTGGTGACCGGTCAGGAAGATGAATTTCCACGGGGTGAGCCGGGCGATCAGGATGTTCACCAGCATGGCGAAGAACATGATCATCGCCATCTCCTTGCCGAATGACTGCTGGGCGATGGAGACGATCGCCTCGTTGTTGGGGACGACCCCCTTGATGCCGAAGGCGTGCTGGAAGATGGTGGCGAAGTCGCCCAGCGAGTTCACCACCAGGGTGGCGCCAGCCCCCAGGATGACGAAGCCCATGATGGTCTTGACCGTGCCCTTGATGCACTCGGTCACCGGTTTCTTCTGGGCGATCAGGCCGATGAGGGCGATGAGGCCAACCAGCACGGCCGGCTCCGACAGCACGTCAAACATCAGAAAATTGAAAAATTCCATGGTCAGCTCCAAGCAGATGGAAGCGGCGGCTCACCAGCCGCCCAGACAGTCACAAAGGGGTTAGAGTGCGCCCAGCTCGCGCAGGGCGATGGCGAGTTTTTCTTTCATGGCGGCCTTGTCGACCATGTTGTCCAGCGATACCAGCCGACCGTTGACACCCATGCTGACCAGCTGTTCGGCGATGTCGCGGGTGGCGACAAAGATCTCGGCGCTCTCACTGCCGGCGGAGGCGAGATCCCGGTGATCCACCTCGGCCGTCACGGCCAGCTCCTTGAGAATGCTCTTGATGCTCATCTCCATCATGAGGCTGGTGCCCAGGCCGTGTCCGCATACAACCAGAATTTTCATGCTCTCTTCCTCTGTCAGGTGCGCCGTGGCGCAGATCAGTAGCGCGCCAGGATGCGCAGGATGTCGTCTTTGCTGGTGGCCGCCATGATGGCCGCCACGTCTTCTTCATTCATGAACAGCTCGGCCAGCTGGGCGATGGTCTCCACGTGGGAGTTGCTGTCGCTGGCGGCCAGGGTGACCAGCAGCCGCACCGGGTCGTTGCCCTCGGAGCCGAAGTTGACCCCCTCTTTCAGTACGGTCAGCGCTAGTCCCAACCGGTTGACGCCGTCTTCCGGGCGGGCGTGGGGCATGGCCAGGCCCGGGCCCAGCACGTAGTAGGGGCCGAGCTCCTCGTGGGAGCGATAGATCGCCGCCACATAGGAGGGCTCTATGGTGCCGTTGGCCAGCAGGAGGGCGGTGGCCAGCTCGATGGCGTGGCGCCAGTCGCGGGCGCCCGCTTCGATGGAAATGACCTCCTCGGTCAGCAATTGGGTCAGCATGGCAGTGTCCGGGCTGGATAGGATGGCGCCAATCTAGCGATCTTGCCCCTTGATAACTGTGAGCTTGATCCCGAAAGTTAGCGCTACCAGATAGCGCTAACATTGATCTGTGATAGCGCTATCATTTCTCTCACAGGAGGGATTCATCCTGCCCCTTATCGGCCTCAAAGAAGGTAAAATCCGGTTTGAGCAAATAGTCAGTGCCCCGCTTTTGCCTTAAAGTGAATGCCCGTATGCCGAGGAAGGGAAAGGATGTCAGAAGCGAAAAAACGCCGCAGCACGGGTCGGGTGACCCTCAACGACGTGGCCCAGTTGGCTGGCGTGGGAGCCATGACGGTGTCGCGCGCCCTGCGCACCCCCGAGCTGGTGTCAGACAAGATGCGAGAGCGCATCGAGGCGGCGGTGGATGAACTCGGCTATATCCCCAATCGGGCGGCGGGGGCGCTGGCTTCCGCCACTTCCCAGACCATAGTGGTCATCGTCCCCAGCCTGGCGGAGCGCGCCTGCGGTGACATGATTGCCGGGCTGCAGCAGACCCTGCTCGCCGAGGGCTACCAGATCATGCTGGGGGATGCCCAGCACCTGAAGCAGCAGGAGGCCAGCCTGCTCAGCAATTTCCTGCAGCACAATCCGGCCGCTGTGGTGTTGTTTGGGGGGGATCCCGGGGAGGTCATCCGGCAGCGCCTGCAGGCGGCCCGCTTGCCGGTGGTGGAGGTGGGAGCTATGGCGCGCCATCCCATCGACATGAACGTCGGGGTCTCCAACTTCGATGCCGGTTATCAGCTGACCCGCCACCTCATCGAGCGCGGCTACCGCAACATCGGCTTTCTCTGTGCCCGCCAGGAGCAGTGGATGCTGCAGCAGCGCATGCAGGGCTGGCAGAAGGCGCTGCTGGACAACTACCTCTCCCCGGACGCCATCATCAATACCTCTGAGCTGCCGAGTTTCAGCACGGGGGCGGCCATGCTGGGGGAGTTTCTGCTGCGCTGGCCCGAACTGGATGCGCTGATCTGCGTCAACGACGAGCTGGCGGCCGGGGTGCTGTTCGAATGCCAGCGCCGCCATCTGAGCGTGCCGGGCAAGCTCGCCATCGCCGGTTTCGACGATCTGGATGTGGCGCGCGCCTGTCATCCTGCGCTGACTTCGGTCATGATCCCCTATCACCAGATGGGCAGGGAGGCGGCGGAGCTGATCCTGCGCCAGCTGGCGGGCGAGGAGGTGGCCGGCATGAGCCTCGCCCTGGATTTTCAATTGCAAAAGCGCCAGAGCACCTGACGAGCTATGCCACGACAGGGCGAGGCAAGCATGTTCAAGGCGTTGTGACCGAAGACCAGGTCGGTGCACCGTCGCCCTGCGCGGGAACTGCCAGCCGACCGTGTTCGCCCGGTCTGTCACCGGGTTGGAGCAGAGCGTGGATGCCACCGGAGCCATGACTCCAGGTGGCTGGCTGCACCCTGGTCAAGCTCTGAGCGGAACCACTGGCGAGCCCCATTATTCTGGATAGACTTTGTAGGCCGGTGCACTATCCAAGGAGAATGAGCATGGGTACGCAGACGCCTGATTTCGATCTCGATGATGACTGGGAGCCGGAATCCTGGGAAGACGAGCTGGAGGAGCTGGATGACGAGAGCTGGCAGGACTATGACCCTCTCGACGATCAGTGATCCCCTGTAACGCCTGAGGGCGGGCCTGGTGCCCGCCCGATTTTTTGTGTCGCGAGGGGGGCAGCCCTTGGTGAGAACGGGGCGGGCTGGTTAGAATGAACTGCTCAAATGACGCTGTACGAGGCAGGCAGCGGCTCAACAACGATTCCAACGACGCCAAGGATGAATATGCGCTCACTCGTCATCATGTTTCCTGATTACCCATGATTAGCAGTCAGTTACCACGAACTATACTGATCTTACGTACAGTTATCGAGGTGCGAGATC
>NZ_JAPDBQ010000063.1:0-22360 GCF_027705325.1 Aeromonas sp. QDB18 | reverse complement strand
CGACTTGCATGTGTTAGGCCTGCCGCCAGCGTTCAATCTGAGCCATGATCAAACTCTTCAATTTAAGTTTGGTTGCCTGTTAAGGCGGCTCAATGAATTGCTGAATTAACTGCTGCAACTTTCGTTGCTTTGGTCACTTCATCAGACATTGATATCAAAAATTGTTTTTGATGCTCGATGCTGTGAGTGCCCACACAGATTGCTTGATTCAAATTGTTAAAGAGCGTCACGCTTGTCGCGTTGAGGATGCGCATCTTACGCTCCTCACTTCGAAAGTCAAGCGGTTGTTTTCGCTTTTCTTTCGCCGCCCACTTCGCTAGGAAGCTGGCTCATCAGTTCGGCGTGGTCCGCCGTGCTGGTAGGGGCGCATTATAGGGAGCCGCGCCGGGATGACAAGGGCTTTTTCACCGAGAAGAACCGTTCGCTCAGATATGCAGCAAAGCGGTTCTGTTTCGTTCGCGTCACCACCATTTCGGGCTGTCATTGGATTTAAATTGAACATTTGAAAAGCCACTTTATAATTGGCTTTTCAAATGTTCAATTAAGGATTCATTCATGCACCAGATCCTGGATAGCCGCAAAGAGGAGAGAATCGTTCCTCTGTTCCGCCTCGGGTTTCGGCCTTTCTTCCTGTTTGGCGCCTTGTTCTCGGCTTTGGCGATGCTGGGCTGGCTGGGGCAACTCAACGGCTGGTTCGCTCTGCCCGGGATTAGCAACCCTATCTGGTGGCATGCACATGAAATGTTGTTCGGCTTTGGTGCCGCCATAGTGGCGGGTTTTCTGCTTACCGCCGTCCAGAACTGGACCGCTCACCCAGGTGTACGCGGTTGGCCGCTGGCACTGGTCGTGGGATTGTGGGCCATCCCGAGAGGCCTGCTCCCCTGGTTTGGAGAAAGCAATGTCACTCTGATGGTCATGGACCTGGCCTGGTTGCCCCTCTGTACGTGGTTCCTCGCCAGACCCATCATAGTGACGCGCCAGTGGCGCAATCTCTTTTTTGTTCCCCTGCTTCTCGTGTTGACCCTGCTCAATACCGCTTGCTGGCGGTGGCATGCCGAATGGCCATTGGTGGAACATATCCTGCTTGCAACCGTGCTCCTCTTCACGACCCTGATTGCCGTCATGGGAGGACGTGTCATTCCCTTCTTTACCGCCAGAGCCACTGGGACGGAAAAAGCATTACCACTGCCGTGGCTGGAGCGCATTGCCCTCGCGTCTCTGTGGCTCATCCTGCTGCTCTGGTTGGTGCTCCCGACACAGTGGGTCATCGGAATTCAGATGTTCCCTCTATATATAGTGGCGGCAGGGGCTCACCTCTACAGGCAGCTGCGCTGGCGACCCGGAACCACGTTGGCCCAGCCCCTGCTGTGGTCGCTTCACCTGGCCTACCTCTTTATCCCACTGGGGCTGACCGCCCTGGCGGCACGCACGGCTGGCTGGCCGATTGCCTTGTCACTGGCCAGCCATCTGTTCAGCGCGGGCAGCATGGGGGCCATGATCCTCGGGATGATAGCCCGTGTATCCCTCGGACACAGTGGCAGAGCCCTGCAGATAGGACGCAGGATCACGGCGGCATTTGCACTGGTGATCCTGTCCGCGCTGTTGCGGGTCTTGCTCCCTCTCTTTTGGCCAAATCTCACCCTCACGGGATGGAACCTCAGCGGATGGAGCTGGGTTGCCGCCTACGGTCTGTTCATCTGGGTTTATACCCCCATACTGACCAGTCCCAGGGCGGATGGCCGCCCCGGCTAATCATCGCGTGGCCATGGCCGGATAGTGGATCAGATTGTGGAAGATGGCGGGAGCGACCCCAAGATTGCGATAGCCATGGGTACGGTCCGCTGCAAATCGGACGGCCTCACCCTGATCGAGGGAACGCCACGCCCCGTCAACCAGTACCTCCATCACACCGCTGATGACGATGACATGTTCGGTCACTCCGGGTTCATGGGGTTCTGACTCCCGCTGGTAGCCAGGTAGCAGGGTCAGTTCGAACAACTCGAAACCAAAGCGGGCCTCATAGGGGAAAAGCGGGGCAACCTGCATCCCCTCTCCCGCCGGCTGCTGTCGAATATCATCGGCAATACGGTATACCGTCTCTCCCTGTGCCGCTGGTGTCGGCTCAATGAAACTGGAGAAAGAGACCCGAAAACCGGTGGCAATCTTCCACAATGTTGCCACCGTCGGACTGGATTCACCTCGCTCGATCTGTCCCAGCATGGCCTTGCTCACCCCCGTTTCACGGGCGGCCATATCCAGGCTCCATCCTCTTTCAGTGCGCAGCCCTTTCAATCGCTGGGCCAGATAGCGACTCATCTCCTGCATCTATTCTCCGATTTCTTCGAACCATATTGTGCGCCATAACGCACAGCGTTATAGTCCAAACCACATTGTACGCAATAGCGCACAAGCTATCAGCATCCACAAGGAAGTTTCCCATGCCCCTAGCCCTCCCCCACATGGTCGCGGGACTCATCGCCGTATTGGTGGGTTACACGAGTTCTGTCGTCTTGATCATCCAGGCCGCCACGGCCGCCGGTGCCGATGCAGCCCAGGTCTCTTCCTGGCTATGGACACTGGGTATCGGCATGGGGGTCAGCTGCATCGGCCTCTCCCTTTATTACCGGGTGCCTGTCTTGACGGCCTGGTCCACCCCGGGTGCCGCCCTGCTCATCACCAGCCTGGGGAACTTCAGTCTGGCTGAAGCCATCGGCGCCTTCATCATCTCTTCACTGCTGATCACCCTCTGCGGTATCAGCGGCTGGTTCGACAGGCTGATGCGTCACATTCCCGCCCCACTGGCGGCCGCCATGCTGGCCGGAGTCTTGCTCAGGTTCGGGCTGGATCTCTTCAAGGTGGCACCGCAAGATCCTCTGCTGCTTGGCACCTTGCTACTGGCTTTCTTGCTGGGTCGCCACCTCTGGCACCGCTACACCATGGTGCTGGTCCTGGCGGCCGGCATGCTGCTCTGCACCCTGAGGGGCGAGCTGCAACTCAACGAGGTTCACTGGCAACTTTCCACCCCGGTCTGGATCTCGCCAGCCTTTTCCATCGACGCCCTGCTCGGCATCGCACTCCCGCTCTTTCTCGTTACCATGACCTCGCAAAACATGCCGGGCATTGCCATCCTGCGCGCCCACGGCTATCAACCGGCCACTTCTTCCCTGATTGGCTGGACCGGATTCATCGGCGTGCTGCTGGCACCGTTTGGCGGCTATGCCTTCAACCTGGCCGCCATCACTGCCGCCATCTGCATGGGCAAGGAAGTGGATCACGATGTCACTCGACGCTGGCCTGCTGCCGTGTGGGCTGGATGTTTCTACCTGCTCACAGGCTGTTTCGGTGCCACCGTGGTTGCCCTGTTCAGCGCATTCCCTGCGGTGCTGGTCACCTGCGTGGCCGGGCTGGCGCTGCTCGGCACCATAGGCAGCAGCTTGCACAGCGCCTTGCTGCAGGACGAGGAGCGGGAAGCCGCGCTACTGACTTTCCTCGTGACGGCCTCGGGGATCACCCTGCTCGGGGTCGGGTCTGCCTGCTGGGGATTGCTGATCGGAGTGACATTGCATCAAGTCAACCGGCTCCGTGCCTGACCTGACCATCTGGGGAGACTCCAGTGAGACGCAGCACATAATCCTGAGAAGAGCGTTCACATATGAACCTTATTCCTTTCTAGTGACAAAACGGCGCAGATCCTTCCCGACAAGCGCCGTGGTCAGACTCAATACTGGAGAACGAAGATGAGGAATCAGGCTGTCATTTTGTTATTGGCACTGCTGGGCGCCACCACGGCCCAGGCTGCCGACACCGATCGGGAGCTGGCACGCCAGCTCGCGCTGCAGCAGAAGAACCTGC
The DNA here is from genome assembly GCF_027705325.1 of Aeromonas sp. QDB18. Taxonomy (NCBI): domain Bacteria; kingdom Pseudomonadati; phylum Pseudomonadota; class Gammaproteobacteria; order Aeromonadales; family Aeromonadaceae; genus Aeromonas; species Aeromonas sp. QDB18. Next base: position 18,508 of record NZ_JAPDBQ010000063.1, on the reverse strand, counting down.
TGCCACTCCTGAACAGTCAGGAATACCAGAGCCCGCTGCCCAACCTGCTGCAAAAGGCCAGCCCCCGCCTGAAGCGTCAGGCTCGGGGTGCCAACCAGGCGGCCATCAGTCGGCAAGGGCTGGATGGCGAGGTCAGGGAGCTGATGCAACTGCGGCTGGCCAATCCGGATCAGGCGGATGCACTGCAACAAGGGGTGGAGCCACTGGTTGCCTACATACCAAGTGGTGACGAAAAGAGCTGGAGCGCCATCGAGGCGTTCGACAGCGCCGGCAACCCGATCTATCTCGATGTGAACCAGCCGCCGGCGCGGCCGGTACTGGTGGTGGAGGCCGATCCGGTCAAAGCCAAGAATGCCGGCCTGAAGGTGATGCGAAAGGCGCTGGCTGCCGCCGACATGCAGGTGACGCCCCGTGCCACCAGCAACACCACGCCCCTCAAGACCAGCATTCTCAAGAAGATCAGGCTCAACGATGATCAGGAGCCCTGGCTGCTGGGCGCCGCCGAGGTCTATGCCGTCGTGGCCGGGGTCAATCCTGGCAGGGACGAGCCTGTGGTGGATATCGTCGACATGCCCTATCTCGACTACGACAACACCGACTACACCCCCAACCAGATCCTGGTCTATTGGGATCGCTACCGCTGGGGAGCCGTCGACGTGGTCATGATGGAGCAGGATGACAACGTCAATTACAAGGAGCTGAGCGCCCTCCTGATTGACGCACTCAAACTCGGCTTCACTGCGGGCGGCGTACCCGAGGCCCTGCCCTTCCTCGACCTCGGCGGTCGTATCGTCAAGGCACTCCCGGACTCCTGGATGACCAACAACGACGACTACCTCGACACCTTCTATACCCTGGAGCAGGACCAGAGCTATCACCAGTATCCCGGTGCCGCCGGCAATGCAGTCATCGATCTCGAGCCCAGGGAGATCCAGCCAACCCGGCCCTGACTGTCGCCCAAAACAAAAAGCCAATGAGAAGACTCATTGGCTTTTCTGTATCAGAGCCGCGGATCAGGCCTGACCTTTCGGCCTCACACCCAGTGTGTGACAGATGGCGTAGGTCAGCTCTGAGCGGTTCAGGGTATAGAAGTGGAAATCCTTCACCCCTTCCTGACTCAGCACACGCACCTGGTCGATGGCAATGCTGGCTCCCACCATGTTGCGCGTCATCTGATCGTTTTCCAGCCCTTCGAAACGCTGGTGCATCCAGCGCGGGATTTTCACATTGGTGAAACCAGCAAACTTGGCCAGGGTCTGGTAGTTGGAGACCGGCAGTATCCCCGGCACGATCTCCGCATCGATACCGATGGCGGCGCAGCGATCCCGAAAACGCAGATAGGTCTCCACATCGAAGAAGAACTGGGTAATGGCCCGGTTGGCACCGGCATCTATCTTGCGCTTGAGGTTCAGCAAGTCGGATTGCGCACTGCGAGCCTCGGGGTGACCTTCCGGATAGGCGGCGACCGAGATATCGAAATCGGCTTCGGATTTCAGCAGGGCGACCAGGTCGGTGGCATACATGTCAGGCTTGTCGAGACCGGGAGGCAAGTCTCCGCGCAGGGCCACGATATGGCGAATACCGCTGTTCCAGTAGTCACGGGCAATGGTGCGTAGCTCGTCACGGCTGGCGTCGATACAGGTCAGGTGCGGGGCGGCGATGAGGCCGGTACGCTCCTTGATGTCCTTGATCACCTTGTGAGTGCGGTCCCGGGTGCCCGAGTTGGCGCCATAGGTCACAGAGACGAATTTGGGCTCCAGCACCTGCAGGCGCTCGATGGACTGCCAGAGGGTGTTCTCCATCCCTTCGCTGTTGGGCGGGAAAAACTCGAAACTGACCGATATGTCGCCACCCAGATCCGCCAAACTCTGGTTGAGTGCCTCAACCTGACGCGCGCTGTGAAATCCCATCTGCTCTCTCCCTGTCCTGCAACCCATTCCTTCACGCCAAAACGGATGTTTGGACGTCTAAACGTCTTTCTATCTTTATGAGAAAACGGATCAAAGTCAATACCGATTTGTCAGCGACAAGGGGGATTGCCGATTTTTTTATTTTGCAATTCAACCTAAGTAATGAGCGACCCCATCCCAAAATGCTGTCAGGCACGCTATGATGCGGGCGGATCGTCCTGGACGTTCTGAATCTGCGTGTGATTGTTTGGCCGGGTTTCCCGGCCTTTTTTTAACTTCTTTCCCCGCCTGCCGATAAGCAATTCAAGCGTTTGCAGGAGCCCCATCATGGAAGATCACCCCGGTTTTGCCACCGATCTGCTGTTCGATCGCTATCAGGGCGAGGTGACGGATCATGATGCGTTCTGGACCGTGCGCACCCCGGGCTCTCCAGACTACTACTTCGGCAACTACCTGTTGCTGCCCACCCCCCCAAGCGATCGTGACAAGGGCTGGCTCGAGGCCAGTTTCGACAGGCTGATTGGCTGGGATCCCCGTATCCGCCACCGTACCTTCCAGTGGCCCCTCGCCGCAGGCCAGAACAGCCGGGTCGCCGGGTTCGTGGCGGCTGGATACCAATACATGGAGTGCGTGGTACTGGCGCTGGGTGCAATGGAGTGGCAAGCTCCCACCGGCAGCGACCTGGCCCCGGCTCGCCCGTTCACCGCGGCGGACTGGGATCAGTGGCTCGCCTTCGAGCTGGCAGAGCGGGATCCCGCCCATTCGGAGGAGCGCTATCTTCCCTATCTCTTGTCACGCCGCCAGCTCTATCAGGCCATGATCGATGACGGGCTCGGACAGTGGTGGGGGTTATGGCACCAGGATCAACTGGTTGCCAGCTGCGGACTCTTCTTCACCGGCACCCTGGGACGCTTTCAACTGGTGCGCACGCACGCAGAGTGGCGAAACCGGGGGCTCTGTCGTCTGTTGCTGAGCCAGGTCGCACGCCAGGGACTGGCACGGGCCAGTTCGCTCATCATAGTGGCAGACGAGCACTATCACGCCCAGCGGGTCTATCGCACTCTGGGTTTCGTGCCGGTGGCCCGTATTGGCAGCCTGTGCCGCTTGCCACGGGAATGACAGGTCATCACGCAGATGCAAAACGGGAGGCCAAGGCCTCCCGTTTTGCATGGTGAACCATCAGGGCTGTGCCCCCTCCAGTTCGCTGGCGAGCGCCTCCTCCACTTCGGCAGGAGGCGCTGGAGCGACGGCTCCGGACACCGGTACTGACGGAGGCTGGGTTGCGCTCGCTCCGGAGGGCGCTTGTCCATCCGGCACCACAGGCGCAGCAGGCTCGGTCCCGATGGCACCCGACACAGGGACGGCAGGCACGCTCGCCTCACACTGACACTCCTGTCCCTTGCCCTGGTTGCCCTGATGGGGGGCATACCACCCTTTCAACCCCTGTTCCAGGCGATCGGCCGCCACCTTGGGTGCCACGGTTCCCAGCAATACCTGCTGGCTCACCTCGGCCAGTTCATCCCCGAGCTTGGGAGTGCCGCGGGAGAGGATCTGGGTGGCAACCCGGATGGTGGAATCGCACTGATCCCGCCACTCCATCATCTCTCTGGCCGCCGGATTGGTGGCTTCAAAGAAGTGGTTGGAGAGCGAGAAGAAGCCGGGCAGCGAGTTGGTATAGAGCTCGGCAAACTGGGGAGTGGTCAGCCACTGCAGGAAGGTCATGGCGGCCTCCTTGTTCTTGCTGGCCGGATTCATCCCCATACCGATATCGGTGTGATCGGTGAAGAAACAGCCATCCCCCTGCTTTGCCACGGGCGGGCGCATGACACCGAAGTCCACCTTGCCGGTGAAGGGGGCAATCTCCCAGGATCCCGCCGCATAGAAGGCAGCCTTGCCCGAGGTGAACAGCTCGTTGGTGGTGGCGTAGTCGCGGCTCTCACCCCCCTCCCCCAGGTAGTCACGCCAGCGGGCCAGCTCCTCGAACACCTTGACGTATTGCGGGTTGTTGAAGCGCTCCTGGCCCCCGATCAGCGCCAATCGACCATCCTCCCCCTTCCAGTAGTTGGGGCCTATGTTCTGGAAACCGAGCTCGGAGGCAACCCAGCTCTCCGAGCCGCTCACGGCGAGGGGAACATAGCGACCATCCGCCTTCACCTTGTCCAGGGCCGCGAAGAATGCCTCGCGGGTCTGGGGAACCGTCAGCCCCAGCTCACTGAAAATCTTCTTGTTGTAGAAGAAGCCGTGAATCACCGATGCCATGGGTACGCAGAAAGTCTGGGCGCCACTGTCGGTCTGCCAGGGGGATTGGGCAAAGCTCGGGAAGTTCTCCATCCCCGCCATCTCGCTCAGCTCCACCAGATGGCCCGCCTTGAACAGGGCCAGGGAGTCGTCAAACGGGCGGCAGGTGATGAGATCCACCGCCTTGCCCGCCTTGAGGCTGGCCCAGAGGGTCGGCATGTACTCGACGTTCTGCACCCCGTTGAATTTCACTTCAATACCCGGGTGGGCGGCCTCGAATGCAGGAATGATCTTCTGTTCCCACAAGGCCTTGTCATCAATGCGCCAGCTCTCTATCACCAGCTCGCTGGCCATCAGCTGGCCACACAACAGGAGACTCAGGGCCCCGATCCACTTGTTAGCCATAAGTCCTCCTACACCTTGAAATGGGCGATCAATTGCTGCTGCTTGGCGACCAGATCCGCCAGCACCTCACTGCTGCTGGCCGATTCCCGCGCCTCCCGCTCGGTCTCGTAAGCCACATCCGCAATGCCGGCGACATGACGGGCAACCCCCTGACTCACGGAGATCTGTTCCTGGGCGGCATGAGCCACCTGATCCGCCATCGCCTTGATGGCGCTCATTCGCTCGGCAATGGATTGCAGCGCCTCGTCCATCACCCGGGTCTGGGCCACGCAATCCTGGGTCTGCTCCTGGCTGCGTGCCATCACGGCCACCACGTGCTTGCTGGAACTTTGCAGGTTCTCGATCATGGCCTGGATCTCCTCGGTCGAGGTCTGGGTCCGGTTCGCCAGTGCCCGCACCTCGTCCGCCACCACCGCGAAGCCGCGACCTGCGTCCCCCGCCCGGGCCGCCTCGATGGCCGCGTTCAGCGCCAGCAGGTTGGTCTGCTCGGCGATGCTGCGGATCACGTCGAGGATGCTGCCGATGTTGTCGCTGAATTCCCCCAGCTTGTGGGTAATGCCGACCGCCTCTTCCATGGCACCCGCCAGTTGTTCGGTTATCTGGCGCGTAGTCGCCACCTGTTTGCGTCCGGCGCGGGCCTCTTCGTCCGCCAGGTCCACCTCACGCTTGGTGCCGTCAGTGGATCGCGCCACCTCGGTCGCACTCACCTCCAGCTCGGTGATGGCGGCAGCCACCTGATCGGTCTGGCTCTTCTGATCCTGCACCCGTGACATGGCCCGCTCGCTTATCTCGGCGGCGCGGCTCGCCTCGTCCACCAGATGGCGCGAGCCGGCATTGATCTGGGCGAGCAGCTCGCCAGTCTTGTCTGCCAGGGTGTTGATGGAGCGGGTCAGGCTGCCAAACTCGCAGCGGCTCTGGTAGTCGATGCGCCGGGTCATGTCACCCGTGGCCATGCGATCCAGCTCCCGATCGATGAGTTGCAGCGGACGCTGGATGCTGCGGGCTGTGGTGTAACCGATGAGGAGCGCGGCGGCTGCGGAGATGGCCGACACGATCAGGATCCAGGCGCTGGCGCTGCTGACGGCGTCATCCGCCCCGACCCGGCTCGCGCTGGCAATGCTGCCCGCCGATTTGGCCATCTCGTCCAGCAGCGCCAGGCTGTTGACCAGACTGGTGTCGAGCTGCTGGTTCAGGGACTGCAGCGAGGCCGCCAATTGCTGGCCATTGCGCATGGTCGCCAGCAGCCCTTTCGGGCCGAGGGCCAGCTCCTGCATCCGATCGAGGTTGACGATGAAACGCTGCCTCACGTCATCGGGCACCTGCACCCGTTCGAGCCGTTTGCGTGCCATCTCGATATCCTTGCCGAGCACCTTCTCCAATTCATTGAGATCGGTCTTGGCATCGGCCCGGCGGATGTTTTTCAGATCCCGGGCAATGCCGGAGGTGATGAGTTCGGCCTTGTTGCGCATGGAGCGTTTGCTCGCGGTCTGCTGCAACAACAGGTCGGCGGCCCACTGGTAGGTATCTTCCAGCCGGATGAACGCCAGCTCCAGTTCATGGCGCCGATCGAGTGCGGCCACCCACTGACCGTGCTGGGTCAGCACCTGATCCGCCAGACCGTAGAACTCGCGGGGCGCCCCGTCGACCTGGCGAAACCGCTCGCTTGCCTCCGCCACCCCGTCAAACCGGGCCATCCCTTGCTCTGGGCCAGGAAACGCTCCTGCTGCGCCTTGAACTGGCTGGCCAGTTGCGGCAACTGGGCCGCCTCCTCGCTGGTTCTGTAGGTGAGCACCCAGCGGTTGCTGTCCTGCAGTGCGCCCTTGAGCCCGGCGACCGCGATCACCAGGGGGGTGGCACGATCAGAAACCTGGGAGAGCCCCTCGTTGATCCCCCGGATCTTCAGGATACTGATGAAGCCGAGCAGAACCAGCAACAACAGCATCAGCACGAAGCCGGCGATGATCCGCTGCACAATAGATAAACCCATGGAGGCATCCTCACTCGTTGGGGAAAGGGGTGAATGCCGAGGTTATCGGCAGCGGGATGCAATGGAATAGCGGTTCGTGACGCGATGGCGGGCCAGATCACAGTTGGCGTGACATGGCAGGCAGAAAAGGGCCCGAACAGAGCCGGGCCAAAGAGACATGCTTGTTGTCATGCCCGTGCACCGGCCACGTTTGTCATCAGAAGCGGTAGCCGACGCCGAACATGAAGGCCACCGGATCGATGGAGGTGTTGATGGTGCCCACGGCGGTATGCACATCGGTATCGATGTCGATGAGCCAGGCGGAGGCGTTGACGAACCAGCGGTCATTGATCGCCATGTCCAGGCCCACCTGACCCGCCATCCCCCAGGAGGAGTCCACGCTCACATCCGTCCCGGCCAGGGCACCGCGCCCTTCCTCGTCGAAGAAGGTGGTGTAGTTGATACCGGCCCCCACATAGGGGCGCACCTTGCTGTTGGCATCACCGAAGTAGTACCGCGCCATCAGGGTCGGCGGCAGATGTTTGACCTTGGCGACCTCACCCAGGCCGGCAGTCGACACCGAGTGGGAGAAGGGGGTCGCGGCCAGCAGCTCGACACCCCAGTTGTCCGTCAACATGTAGGAGAGGGTCAGGCCAAGCTGCATGTTGCTGTCGATCTCCAGCTCGCCCGTCCCCAGCACGTTGTCACTGCTGGTCTGGGGAGAGACGAACGCCAGGCCACCACGGACCAGGATGTCACCGGCCTGATGTGCCATGGCGACGGGGGAAGCAAAAGCGGCTGCGATTAACAGAGGAAGGATCTTTTTCATCACAATTTATTCCTTTTTTGTTTTCTTTCTATGTTGCAAGCCCGAAAACTATAAAAGGATGTGAATGGCCGGTTATTGATTTAGGGAAAGTGCGAACAAGTATCCCACGAACAAAAAATGAAAATTTTAGTCATTTAATATCAATGGGTTACCAGTAAATGCTCTCGTGCCATATGACTTATTCGCACCTTCCCTTTCAATTGTTGTTTAATTATGCCCCGGGGCGTATTTTATTAATGCGATGTAACCACGCTGTAATTTGAATTTTATGAAACCACAGACACGCAAAGACAAAATTCTCGGCATTCTTGCCGCCATCTGGGGGATAGGTTCCTTCCTCTTCATTCTGCTGGGTTTCCTGTTCGCCCTCGCCTTCCTGATGCTGACACACTGAGTCTGCCGGACGAGTCCCTCTTTTCTCCCTCTCATCCCTGGCCGGGCGCCAGATCGGCGCACCTCGCCACCGGCCAACAAAAAAGGGGCCCTGGCCCCTTTTTCTCGAGTGACGCTTATTTCTCCAGTAGAGGAGCGAGGAAGCGCGCCGTGTGGGACTCCTTGCAACGGCTCATCTCCTCAGGCGTACCCGTCACCAGAATACGGCCACCACCAGCGCCCCCTTCCGGGCCCAGATCAACGATCCAGTCCGCGGTTTTGATGACGTCCAGGTTGTGCTCGATGATGACGATGGTGTTGCCCCGATCCCGCAGTTGGTGCAGTACCTTGAGCAACTGCTGGATATCGTGGAAGTGCAACCCGGTAGTCGGCTCATCCAGAATATAGAGGGTCTGGCCAGTGTCCCGCTTGGAGAGCTCCCGCGCCAGCTTGACCCGCTGCGCCTCGCCGCCAGAGAGCGTGGTGGCGGACTGACCGAGCCGGATGTAGGAGAGGCCCACGTCCATCAGGGTCTGCAGCTTGCGCGCCACCGCCGGTACCGGATCGAAGAAGGCACGGGCATCTTCCACCGTCATCTCGAGGATTTCGTGGATGTTCTTGCCCTTGTACTTCACCTCCAGGGTCTCGCGGTTGTAGCGCTTGCCCTTGCAGACGTCGCACGGCACGTAGACGTCCGGCAGGAAGTGCATCTCCACCTTGATGACCCCGTCCCCCTGGCACGCCTCGCAGCGTCCCCCCTTCACGTTGAAGGAGAAGCGGCCCGGCTGATAGCCACGGGAACGCGCCTCCTGGGTGCCGGAGAGCAACTCGCGGATCGGGGTGAACAGGCCGGTGTAGGTGGCCGGGTTGGAGCGCGGGGTGCGGCCGATGGGGCTCTGGTCGATATCCACCACCTTGTCCAGATGCTCCAGCCCCTCGACGCTGCGATAGGGCGCAGGCGTGGACTCGGTGGCCTTGTTCAGCTCGCGGTGGGCGATGCGGAACAGAGTGTCGTTGATCAGGGTCGACTTGCCGGAACCGGAGACGCCGGTGACACAGCTCATCACGCCGATGGGCAGATCCAGGTTGACGTTGCGCAGGTTGTTGCCGCTCGCCCCTTTCAATTTCAGCCACTTGCCAGTGAGCGGGGTGCGCTCGGCCGGGATGGCGATCTGCTTGCGCCCGGAGAGGTAGTCACCGGTCAGGGACTCGGGGTTCGCGATGATCTCCTCCGGCGTCCCCTGGGCGACGATGGCACCGCCGTGCACGCCAGCCCCCGGGCCGATGTCGAGCACATGGTCGGCGAGGCGAATGGCATCCTCATCGTGCTCCACCACGATCACGGTGTTGCCGAGATCACGCAGGTGAGTCAGGGTCTTGAGCAGCCGCTCGTTGTCCCGCTGGTGCAGGCCGATGGAAGGCTCGTCCAGCACGTACATGACCCCCACCAGGCCAGCCCCGATCTGGCTGGCCAGCCGGATCCGCTGCGCCTCGCCACCGGAGAGGGTCTCGGCGCTGCGCGACAGGCTCAGATAGTTGAGGCCGACGTTCACCAGGAAGCCGAGCCGCTCGACGATCTCCTTGAGGATCTTGTCCGCTATCTGGGCACGCTGACCGGACAGGTTCAACCCTTCGAAGAAGGCCAGGGCATCGCCGATGGACTGCTCGGCGATGGCGGGCAGGTTGCGATTGTCCACGAAGACGTGGCGGGCTTCTTCCCGCAGTCGGCTGCCACCGCAACTGGTACAGGACTTGTTGGCAATGTATTTGGCCAGCTCTTCCCGCACCGCGTTGGATTCGGTCTCCCGGTAGCGGCGCTCCATGTTGTGCAGGATCCCCTCGAACGGGTGCTTGCGCACCACCACGTCGCCGCGGTCATTCATGTAGCGGAACTCGATCTCGGTGCGCCCGGAACCACGCAGGATCACCTCCTGGGTCTTGAGCGGCAGATCCTCCCAGGGGGTCTCCAGGTCGAACTTGTAGTGATCGGCCAGGGATTTGAGCATCTGGAAGTAGTAGAAGCTGCGTTTGTCCCAACCACGGATGGCGCCGCCGGCCAGGCTCTGGCCCGGATCATGGATGAGCTTGGCGGGATCGAAATACTGCTGCACCCCGAGACCGTCACAGGTGGGGCAGGCCCCCGCCGGGTTGTTGAAGGAGAAGATCCGGGGCTCCAGCTCCGACATGGAGTAACCGCACTCGGGGCAGGCGAAGTTGGCGGAGAAGGTCATGGGGGCAACCCCATCCTCCCCGTCCATCGGCACCACCAGCACGATGCCGCCGGAGAGAGTCAGCGCCGTTTCGAACGATTCGGCCAGGCGCAGGGCCAGGTCATCGCGCACCTTGAAGCGATCCACCACCACCTCGATGGTGTGCTTCTTGTGCAGCTCCAGGGCGGGAGGATCCGACAGATCGCACACCTCGCCGTCGATGCGGGCGCGGATGTAACCCTGGGCCGCCAGGTTCTCCAGCAGCTTGGTGTGCTCCCCCTTGCGGTTGCGCACCACGGGGGCCAGCAGCATCAGCTTGGCGCCTTCGGGCTGGGCCAGCACCTGATCCACCATCTGGCTGATGGTCTGGGCCGCGAGCGGAATGGCGTGGGTCGGGCAGCGTGGCTCCCCGACCCGGGCGAACAGCAGCCGCAGGTAGTCGTAAATCTCGGTGATGGTGCCGACGGTCGAGCGCGGGTTGTGGGAGGTGGACTTCTGCTCGATGGAGATGGCAGGCGACAGCCCCTCGATGTGGTCCACGTCCGGCTTCTCCATCAGGGAGAGGAACTGGCGGGCATAGGCGGAGAGCGACTCCACATAGCGGCGCTGCCCCTCGGCATAGAGGGTATCGAACGCCAGGGAGGATTTGCCCGAACCGGACAGGCCGGTGACCACGATCAGCTTGTCACGTGGCAGGATCAGGTTGATGTTCTTGAGGTTGTGGGTGCGGGCACCCCGGATCACGATTTTTTCCATCTTGTTGCGCGCTCGATACGGGAACCAGAGCGGGCCAGTATGGCATAGAGACTACTGGATGAATAGACAGTCTTTCCTTCCGTGCCCCTTCCTCAGAGATACTCCTTGGCCCAGCTCACCGCCTGCAACCGGTTCTTGACGTTCAGCTTCTTGAAGACGTTGTAGAGATGGGATTTGACGGTGTGTTCGCTCACGAACAGGCTGTCGGCGATCTCGGTGTTGGAGGCCCCCGTCATCAGGTGACGCACGATCTCCTGCTCGCGGGCGGTCAGCAGCGTCTGCTGACGCTGAGGTTGCCCGCTCCCCTTGCGGTAGTAGTCCACCAGGTCGCACAGCAGGTGGCGCGGGATCCAGTCCTCCCCCTGCAACACCTTGCGGATGCCGAAGACCAACCTGTCCAGCGTGTCCTGACGAAAGAAGAGCCCGCTGGTATGGGGCCACATCAGCAGCAGCTCTTTGTTGGTGCTGGTCGGGGCATTGAGCAACACGGCACTGGCCTCGCCAAAGCGCTGGCAGATGGCATTGCTCCACAGCTCCTGCTGGGTCGACTTGAGGTAGTCCAGATCGATCAGCAGCAAGGTTTTGGGGGCGCCCTCTGCAACGTCTGGCAGGTCATTCAGCTCCCCCACCAGCAAGATGGGCAGACCAAGCTCTTCACTGAGGTGACGCTGGAAACGGGAGGCTTGTGCGTTATTTTCGGTGATCAGCACCAGGAGGGAGTCGGGCGTCATCAAGAGAACTTCCTTGCACATTCGAGTCGGGGCTTTTTGGCAAGGAAGAGTACCAATCCCCCTCCTGGCTGCAGCATTAAAAAAGTATTAGACGCATCGGTGGCTCCTTTGAAGCCCAGCAATTTTCCAGCCAATACAATTGGCTAGCACGCCCCCCCCATTTGGGGGGTCAAGTAGTGCCGGTGCGCACCATAACAGCTCCGCCCTCTTCACGCAGCCTGCCCCAGCCTCCTCCCCTTGCTGGTGACACCTTACCTCGGGTAAGTTACTCAGGCTGTGGCGATCCATTGACGCCACAGTGGCAGGGAAGATGTGCGCTCATGCCCGTCAACTGGTACTATGGCGGCCAAACGCTGCGGCCGATCCATGACGCCTCTGCCGGCAAGCTCCGGCGCAGCCAGGACACTGATAGAGAGATGACACCCGTCCAGGGCGCGCATCTCGTTGCAAACAAACGCATTATTGAATGGGCCCAGGCATCTGGCCTGGCCGGTATACATAAGGGTGGAAGAGAGATTATGGCCAGTCGAGGCATCAACAAAGTCATTCTGATCGGTAACCTGGGGCAAGACCCGGAAGTGCGCTACATGCCGAGCGGCGGTGCCGTGACTAACATCACCCTGGCCACCTCCGATACCTGGCGCGACAAGCAGACCGGTGAGCAGAAAGAGCGCACTGAATGGCACCGTGTCGTCTTCATGGGCAAGCTGGCCGAAGTGGCCGGCGAGTACCTGAAGAAGGGCTCCCAGGTCTATGTGGAAGGCAAGCTCCAGACCCGTAAATGGCAGGATCAGAGCGGCCAGGAGCGCTACACCACCGAGGTGCTGGTCGACAGCTTCACCGGTGTGATGCAGATGCTGGGTGGCCGTCCGCAGGGCGGTGGCCAGGGCATGGGCGGCCAGTCATCCCAGGGCAACTGGGGCCAGCCGCAACAGGCTGCACCGCAACAGAACATGCAACGTCCTGCTGCCCCGCAGCAGAACATGCAACCGCAAGGCGGTTACGGCCGTCCGGCCCAGCAGCCACAATCTGCCCCGCCGGTCTACAACGAACCGCCGATGGATTTCGATGACGATATTCCGTTCTAACGGACGGAAAATTATAAAGTGTCATAATAAACGGCACAAAAAAGAACAACCCAGTGATTTCACTGGGTTTTTTTTATTTTTACACTTACAGGTGGGTGATTTGTGAACTACACTAGACCTAGGTAGGTTAAAAGTGTAAAAAGGAAGGTGCGAATAAGTCATATGGCACGAGAGCATTTACTGGTAACCCATTGATATTAAATGACTAAAATTTTCATTTTTTGTTCTTGGGATACTTGTTCGCACTTTCCTTAGACGAATCGCCGTCTATGAAAGAGTGTCAGGGATTTATTAAGAAACACTTAAGCTGGATGGCGCCATGTGAAAAAATTTAACATTGATGCGTAGCGAATTGTGGAGTGTCAAATGGACTCACAAACTGGGTGGTTCTACTGGGCTTTCTTGTCTGCAATTTTTGCTGCTCTGACTGCAATTTTTGCGAAGGTAGGGGTGGAGGGGGTTGATTCTGACCTTGCAACTTTGATCCGCACAGGAGTGATCATCGTTGTTTTATCAGCATTTATTGCTTACACAGGGAAGTGGGCCAACCCTTTTGGTCTAACACCAAAAACTTGGATTTTCCTTACTCTGTCAGGTTTAGCAACAGGCGCTTCTTGGGTCTGCTACTTTCGAGCACTAAAGATTGGTGAGGCTTTTAAGGTTACCCCAGTAGACAAGCTCAGCCTTGTCCTGGTTGCAATTTTTGCTTTCACTTTCCTTGGTGAACGGCCATCGGTCAGAGAATGGTTGGGCATTGGCATGATCGCTGGCGGTGTCTTGCTATTGGCTTTCAAGCGATAGAAAGCTGAACGAAGCGCATCTTAAGACTTCCTTAATTTTAGCTGTGTATCATTTCGGATAAGACATTTGTGATTAAGATCACATTTTTATCAGTAAATGACAAAATGCCAATTAAGCTCACGTACATCTTTGTTACCATTCATTTTCAACATAAAGACAAGATGTCTCGTTAGAAAGTGATTGTTGGGCTATTAATGGAGTAAGTATGCCTTCCCTTATAAAAATAAAAATTGTTCCGCTTATATTTTTTTGGGCACTGTATTTTGCATTTATGCTGAACTGGCGTGGAGTTCTCCATTTTTACGAAATCCTTTACAAATTAGAAGATTTTAAGTTTGGTTTCGCCATTTCATTACCAATATTGCTTGTTGCAGCGCTTAACTTTGTATTTGTTCCATTTTCGATACGGTATTTAGTAAAGCCTTTTTTTGCACTTCTGATCGCACTTAGTGCAATCGTTAGTTACACAATGATGAAGTATAGAGTCTTGTTTGATCAAAACATGATTCAGAATATTTTTGAAACCAATCAAAATGAGGCCTTAGCATATTTAAGCTTACCAATTATAGGATGGGTTACTATTGCTGGCTTTATCCCTGCCATTTTACTTTTCTTTGTTGAAATTGAATATGAGAAAAAATGGTTCAAAGGGATTATAACTCGTGCCCTATCGATGTTTACATCACTTATAGTGATTGCGGTTATTGCAGCACTATACTATCAAGATTATGTGTCAGTGGGGCGAAACAATTCAAACCTCCAGCGTGAAATTGTTCCAGCCAATTTCGTTAATAGTACCATTAAATACGTTTACAATCGTTATCTTGCTGAACCAATCCCATTTACAACTTTAGGTGATGATGCAAAACGGGATACTAATCAAAGTAAGCCCACGTTGATGTTTCTGGTTGTTGGTGAAACCGCTCGTGGTAAAAATTTCTCGATGAATGGCTATGAGAAAGACACCAATCCATTTACCAGTAAATCTGGTGGCGTGATCTCCTTTAATGATGTTCGTTCGTGTGGGACTGCAACCGCTGTATCTGTCCCCTGCATGTTCTCCAATATGGGGAGAAAGGAGTTTGATGACAATCTCGCTCGTAATAGCGAGGGCTTGTTAGATGTGTTGCAGAAAACGGGGGTTTCCATTTTTTGGAAGGAGAACGATGGCGGTTGCAAAGGCGTCTGCGACCGAGTTTCTAACATCGAGATCAAACCGAAGGATTACCCAAAGTTCTGCGATAAAAACACATGCTATGACGAGGTTGTCCTTCAAGACCTCGATAGTGAAATTGCTCAAATGAAAGGGGATAAGCTGGTTGGCTTCCACCTGATAGGTAGCCATGGCCCAACCTACTACAAACGCTACCCTGATGCTCATCGTCAGTTCACTCCTGACTGTCCACGCAGTGATATTGAAAACTGCACAGATGAAGAGCTCACCAACACCTATGACAACACCATCCGCTACACCGATTTCGTGATTGCAGAGATGATTGCCAAGTTGAAAACCTACGAAGATAAGTACAACACCGCGTTGCTCTACGTCTCCGATCATGGTGAATCACTGGGAGCATTAGGGCTTTACCTGCACGGTACACCGTACAAGTTTGCACCGGATGATCAGACCCGTGTTCCTATGCAGGTGTGGATGTCACCTGGTTTCATCAAAGAAAAAGGCATGAATATGGAATGTTTGCAGAAAAATGCCGCAGCCAATCGCTATTCTCATGACAACATATTTTCTTCTGTCCTGGGAATATGGGATGTGAAGACGGCTATCTACGAACAAGAATTAGATATCTTTAAGCAATGTCGGAATAATTGAGTTGCGAATCGTTGATATTTTAATGAAGTGGTTTTTATAGAAATAGACGTTTAACAGGTAATTGTTATGTTTTCAGCTGTCAGAATAAAAGTTGTTCCATTTGTACTGCTATTGGCTTTGGTCTTCGCATTTTTGCTGAACTGGCCCGTTCTGCTCCATTTCTATGACATATTGTCTAACATCGAGCACTTCAAAATAGGGTTTGTAGTTTCAATCCCATTCCTACTTGTTGCTGCATTAAACTTCGTCTTCATGCCATTCTCGATCCGCTTTCTGATGAAGCCGTTCTTTGCATTCCTGTTTGTTACAGGTTCTATCGCCAGTTACACCATGATGAAATATCGTGTGTTGTTTGATGGTGATATGATCCAGAATATATTTGAAACAAACCAAAGCGAAGCTTTTGCATACGTTAACGCTCCAATAATAATCTGGGTTATTTTGACCGGTTTGTTACCCGCAGCATTGATATTTTTTGTGAAAATTGAGTATGCATCTACCTGGTACAAAGGTATCGCCCAGCGATTGTTATCTATGTTTTTCTCTTTGGTAATAGTTGGGATAATTGCTGCCTTGTACTACCAAGATTACGCATCAATTGGTCGTAACAATCAGACTCTAAATCGTGAAATCGTTCCAGCTAACTTCATGTATAGCACCAGTAAGTACCTGTATAGACGCTATATGGCAGAGCCCATTCCTTTTGTTACTTTAGGTGATGATGCCACACGGGTTACGAAAAAGGACAAACCAACATTGATGTTCCTGGTTGTTGGTGAGACTGCTCGTGGTAAGAACTTTTCAATGAATGGCTATGAGAAAGATACCAACCCATTCACAAGTAAGTCTGGTGGTGTGATCTCCTTTAACGATGTCCGCTCCTGCGGGACAGCAACCGCTGTATCCGTCCCCTGCATGTTCTCCAATATGGGGAGAAAGGAGTTTGATGATAATCGCGCTCGCAATAGCGAGGGCCTGCTAGATGTGTTGCAAAAAACGGGGATCTCCATTTTTTGGAAGGAGAACGATGGAGGCTGCAAAGGCGTCTGCGACCGAGTACCTAACATCGAAATCGAACCAAAGGATCACCCTAAGTTCTGCGATAAAAACACATGCTATGACGAGGTTGTCCTTCAAGACCTCGATAGTGAAATTGCTCAAATGAAAGGGGATAAGCTGGTTGGCTTCCACCTGATAGGTAGCCATGGCCCAACCTACTACAAGCGCTACCCTGATGCTCATCGTCAGTTCACCCCTGACTGTCCACGCAGTGATATTGAAAACTGCACAGATGAAGAGCTCACCAACACCTATGACAACACCATCCGCTACACCGATTTCGTGATTGGAGAGATGATTGCCAAGTTGAAAACCTACGAAGATAAGTACAACACCGCGTTGCTCTACGTCTCCGATCATGGTGAATCACTGGGAGCATTAGGGCTTTACCTACACGGTACACCGTACAAGTTTGCACCGGATGATCAGACCCGTGTTCCTATGCAGGTGTGGATGTCACCTGGATTTACCAAAGAGAAAGGCGTTGATATGGCGTGTTTGCAGCAGAAAGCCGCTGATACTCGTTACTCACACGATAATATTTTCTCATCTGTATTGGGTATCTGGGACGTCAAAACATCAGTTTACGAAAAGGGTCTAGATATTTTCAGTCAATGTCGTAATGTTCAATAAATTACATTATTGGGGGCTCAGGCCCCCAATAATCTGTTAAATAATAGGTTTATTACTATTGTCTGTGTATTTCATGGTTGAAATTTTTAACGGGCATATCAGAAAGAGGAAGCTAAATTGGCAAAGCCTGGTGCAACTGGAATTACCCGAATCATTCATGCCACCAATTATAGTATGAAGGGGCTTTCTTCAGCTTGGAGACATGAAGCGGCTTTTCGTCAGGAACTGCTACTCATTGTGCTGTTGATGCCTCTGGCGTTTTTTGTCGGAGATGGTTTAAATCAAATACTACTCCTAATGGTTATAAGTTGGCTGGTTGTGATTGTAGAGATCCTGAACTCAGCTATTGAAGCAGTAGTAGACAGAATAGGGTCAGAGCATCATGAGCTTTCTGGTCGAGCTAAAGACATGGGCTCTGCGGCTGTCTTCATTGCTCTGATGTTGAATGCCATAGTGTGGGGTGCATTGACAGGGCGTAATTTATTAACCTGGTGGTAGTGTTATCATCAATAATATTTTTAATTATTCATGGCAGCCACCATAAATAGTGGCTGTTTAATGAAAAACAATAGATGCTAATTATAAGGTGGAACTTTTGTCTGTTTAGCCCGCACCATAGGTGCGAAAATAACCATATTTTATTATGGCTGTTTTTCTGTCTTGATTCTACTCATACGAGAATTGACACTTAGTTAAGTAATGACAACATGAGGTTTGAACCTGCGTATTAAACGCTTGACATGTTTGCAATGCTAATGCGAGTGTCGCTTCTAATAAAATAGTATGTGGGGAAGTAGTAAAACTGGTTTATCTTCGCTGCGAAGCAGCGGAATGTTTAAAAAAGTCTTTTGTTCTCATAATTAGTAAATGGACAGTTTTCAGTATTTTTCAAGTGGCTAAAATGAAAAAATTTGAAAAAAACTATCGTGATGTTTTTTTGAACTGAAAGATGAGGCCGCAGGCTGCCTAAATTTATAGGCACACCCCATGCCGAATCCGTCCCACTAGATCGACAACAGCCTGAACCCCCATTGGTGTAGCCAACAATTTAGCTGGGGCTACGCCACCGAGGCCCCAGGCGGTGCGGTTTAACCACGACAGTGTCTTGACGGTATCGTTCCTGTGAAAGACGAGTGCCGCATCGAGGGCCTGCGCCACTCCGTATACCCTGGCACCCTGCGATATTGATAAGGGGGCAGCAATCCGGAGCTTGCGGGCCAGTGTACTCTGGCCAATATCAGCCCACTGGCAAACCGTCCCCACATCCGTCTTCATCAATTCCGCAAGACGATAGACTATGTCCGGTGCTACGCCAGCCACGATCCATTGATGTGCTCCTAGTGGGTCACAAGGAATACCAAGGGCTTCCAGGAGATAGTTCGCAGTAGCTGCTGCGTCACTACTAGGATGATAGGTTGCATAGGGCATCATGTAGCATTCCTCATTGTACAAACACGACCTCTCATGAGCTATCCTATCCCAAACTGTCGTTTTGAGTGGAAAATTAACAACCAAATGCCCCTACATTGAGGGGGCTGATGACCGAGTTGGTCTGTACTGAACCAGGTTTAGGCATTGAGTTGGGGACTGCTTTTCAGGTTCTATCCGTCATTCCGCACCTGATTTTGCTATTTTCAGTGCTTGACGGCGATCGGCCGTTCTGATCTATTACTCTCTTTTGC
>NZ_JAPDBQ010000062.1:0-22560 GCF_027705325.1 Aeromonas sp. QDB18 | reverse complement strand
GATGTGGAGCGGGTGATGTCACTTTGTAGCCGAGATTGGATAAAACTGACCTAATGTTTAATCCGATTGGTATTAGTTCGATGGAGGCGCATCCGGCCGGTCTGCGGGTGGCCAAATGACCACCCTATCTGACACAATGTCTGCATGATCACGCTTACGAGAAACAAGATGCAGCAGCAGATCCGCGGCCGTCTGGCCCATGCACTCTCCTTCTTGCGCCACGATGGTGCCCACTTCGCCCAGTTTGTCTGGGGCCGCTTCCAGCAGGACAGATTGACGGTGACCGCCGGTTACCTGGCCTATGTCACCCTGCTCTCCCTGGTGCCCATGATCGCCGTGGTGTTCGGCATGATGTCGGCCTTTCCGGTGTTCCAGAGCCTGAAGCAGGCGATGGAGCAGTTCGTCTATCACAACTTCGTCCCCACCGCCGGCGAGATGCTCAAGGAGTACATCGACGGCTTCGTGGCCAACGCCACCAACACCACGGCCGTCGGTATCGGTGCCCTGATCGTGGTGGCCCTGATGCTCATCTCGGCCATCGACAAGAACCTCAACTACATCTGGCGATCCACCCGAAGCCGGCCCTTGGCCCAGGCATTCGCCATGTACTGGATGATCCTGACCCTGGGCCCCGTGCTCATCGGGGCCAGCATCGCCATCTCCTCCTACATTCTCTCGCTCAAGTTGTTCGCGGCTGACAGCCTGTTCGGTATCGGCTATCTGCTGCTGCGCAGCCTGCCGTTCCTCTTCTCCGTGCTCACCTTCCTGCTGATCTATACCGTGGTGCCCAACTGCCGCGTGCGGCTGACCCACGCCTTCATCGGTGCCCTGGTGGCGGCCACCCTGTTCGAGCTGGCCAAGCGCGGCTTTGCCATCTACATCACCAACTTCCCCTCCTACCAGGCCATCTATGGCGCCCTGGCGACCATTCCCATCCTGTTCGTCTGGGTGTATCTGAGCTGGCTGGTGGTGTTGCTGGGGGCCGAGACCACCGCCTGTCTCGGGGAGTACGAGAAGCCCGGTGCAGAGGAGCTGGCCTGACGCCGGTCGGCCATCACACCGGATCCCGACACAAAGACGTTAGCCCGGGCAGGGCATTTATTGGTAGCATCGACGACCGCTCATCCCGCAGGATGGGCGGTCGTGCTGTTTTGAGAGGAGAGGGATGTGATTGCACTGATTCAGCGGGTCAGCGAGGCCAGCGTAACGGTAGAGGGAGAGGTGACTGGGGCCATCGGCCAGGGGTTGCTGGTGCTGCTCGGGGTGGAGCAGGGGGATGACGAGGCCAAGGCGGACAAGCTGCTGCACAAGGTGAGCGGCTATCGCATCTTCTCTGACGAGAACGGCAAGATGAACCTCAACGTGAGTCAGGTGGGTGGCAGCCTGCTGGTGGTCTCCCAGTTCACCCTGGCGGCGGATACCGGCAAGGGGATGAGACCCAGCTTCTCCGGTGGCGCCCATCCCGCAGATGCCGAGCGACTCTATGAGTACTTCGTGGCCCGCGCCAGGGAGAGCGGCGTGCCGACCGAAACCGGCCGCTTCGCCGCCGACATGAAGGTCAGGCTGCTCAACGACGGCCCCGTCACCTTCTGGCTGCAGGTATAAGGGTGGCAGGCAGGTCAGGATTCACCGGAGGGCAGGACGCGATGCCTGCACACTTCGCAGGTTCTTCACCCTGCCGGTGCTCGCCCGCCTAGGCTAAGCTGACGGGTCGCGTGCAGGATGACGTTGCGGTAGCCGGGCACGTCGTGGACGTGGGTCGGGCCTATCCACTCCTCTGCCAATCGTAGAGCCTGTGCCTGTTCGAGCCGGGTGCGGGGCAGCAGATTGATGATGAGGGTGCCGCTCAGGCGGCTGGCCAGCGCCTGATAGAGCGGGGCCTGGAACAGCAGCAGGGGGTTGCCGTCCTGGCTGAACAAGTCCAGCAGCACCAGATCGTAGCTCTCCTGGCGCTGGTGCAGGAAGTGCAGCGCATCGGCGTGATGCAGCCGAGGCGAGCCCCCTGACGAGGGGAGGAAGAACTGCTGGAACAGGGTGAGGATCTCGGCATCCAGATCCACGCAGTCGTGGTGGGCATCGGGCCAGCGTGCCGCCAGGTGACGGGTGAGATCCCCTCCGCCCAACCCCAGCTCCAGGATCCTGCTTGCCTGCTTTGGCAACTGCTCCGCGATGCTCCGTTGATGAGGCAGACAGAGGCGGGCCGGTTGGTGGAGGCTCATGGCGGATTGCACCACGCCGTCCATTTCCAGCCAGCGATGACGGGCATTTTCAAGCACCGAAACGCGGCGTTCGGGTTTGGCGCTGAGGTGCAATAAGTGATCGGCTTGGTACGCTTGCAGATTGAAGTCCATGAATTTGCACGGCAAGATGGCTTTCGACCAGTGTAACTCAAGGATGTTGTTATGTACCGGGTGGTCACCCCCCAAACGGCAGCCGAGCTGGATACCTACTACAGGCTGCGCCGGGAGAAATGGTTGCGTCAGTCCTTCCATCTGCCAGTCGGCGCACACTCAAGGATCGCTTTATGTACCGGGTAGTCACCCCAGAAACACCAGCGGAGCTGGATGCTTACTATCAGTTGCGCTGGGAACTGCTGCGCAAACCCTTCAATCTGCCCCTTGGCTCCGAGCGTGACGAGTACGATACCGTCGCCATTCACCGGCTGATGCTCTCACCCGACGGAACGCCCATCGCCGTGGGTCGCCTCTTTGTGGGCGGCGATGAAGCCCAGATCCGCTTTATGGCGCTGCGACCCGAATTTCGCGGCCAGGGGCTGGGCGCCCGCATGGTGGAAGATCTCGAGCAGCTTGCCCGCGACGAGAAGGTGAAACGGCTGGTGATGAACGCCCGCCAGGAGGCAGTGGAGTTCTATCGCCGCTGCGGCTTCCTCGAGGTAGGGGAAGGCCCCGTCTCCTTCGGCCGCATCCCTCACCGCCAGATGATCAAGTCCCTGAGTCCCATGCAGACCATCCAGTACCGTCCGGAGTGGTGCCAGGATCTCACCACCCGCTGGTCGCGGGGTATTCCCATCAGCGAGAAGATGGGGGTGCACATCACCCACTACGATGGCCAGACCTTCCACCTCAAGGCCAACCTGGCGGCCAATCTCAACGTCCGCGACACCATGTTCGCCGGCAGCATCTACAGCCAGTGCGTGCTGGCGGGCTGGGGTCTCATCTGGTTGCAGCTCAAGGAGGCAGGGCTGGGAGGGGATACCGTGCTGGCCGAGGGCAACATCAAGTATTACCGGCCGGTGAGCGAAGAGCCGGAGGCGCGGGTGGCCCGGGAGGGCATGCCCGCCGTGCTCGAGCCGCTGAGGGGCGGAGAATCCGCCAAGTTCAGCCTGCGGGTGCAGTTGTTCAGTGGCCGCAAGCTGGCGGTGGAGTTTGTCGGTCAGTACGTGGTGCTGCCCATCAAGCGCGGCGCACGCTGATCCCTGATGTTCACAGCAACAAGGCCTCTTCGCGAGGCCTTGTTCGTTATTGGGCGGCGGGTGGCCGTGGGCGCCAGAGCGGGCCGCTTCGTCCCTGGGCGGGGTAGCGCACACCCGCCTCCCAGCCACAGGCGTCCTGTCCCGTGGGGAAACTCCAGCCCAGGTCGGGCGCATTGAGGGGGCCGCGCCAGCGGGCGAGCAGCTCGGCGCAGCGTCCCTTGTTCAGGACCCCGAGGTCGAGCTGCCACTGGTCTGCGGCCAGGTCGACACCCCCTTGCAGTGCCAGCAGGTGGGTGATGGTGGAGGCACCGCCTTGCTCGATCCGCACCTTGCCCTGCTCCGCCCTGGCATCCAGCCTGATCTGATAGAAGGGGGTGTCTCCGCGTTGCATCGCCTGCCACAGCGTCTGCGGTGTCAGATCGGGGGGGGTCTGCTCCCTGAACCAGTCATCCAGCAGGGGGTCGATGCCGACCTTGTCCCAGAAGGGATCCTTGCTCTCCAGGCTCAGGCTGCCCTGAAGGGTCCGGCGCCAGTTGGCCGTCTGCTCGCCGGGCTGCCCGTTGAGGTCGGCCTGCAGATCTGCCGCCAGATCCACCTTGCCCGCGAAGGAGACGGGGGAGTGCAGTAACTTGCCCCACTGCTCCAGATCCAGCTGCTTGCCCTGCAACTGCAGGCGGCTCTCCTGCCCGGGCGTCCTGCCCCACTGGCCGCTCAGGTTGAGGGAGCCCTCGTCGGGCAGGGAGGTGGCGAGGGTGTTGAGCTGCCAGGAGCTGGGGGTCAGCTCGCCATCCAGGGTGCCGTTGCGAGCACTGAGACCGTCCCACACCAGCTCGAACCACTTGCTCTCGATGCGGGCACGCCCCAGCAAGGTGCCTAGCTGGTTGCCCCGCAGGGCGAGATCGTTCAGGTAGAGTTGCCAGCCGGTCAGGGAGAGGGGCAGGGTGTCGTCGAAAGAGAGCACCTTGAGCTTGTCGAAGGCCAGTTTGCGGATGTCGATCTGTTGCGGGCGCCAGCCCTGCCAATCCTGCCACCACCCCTGGGGCAAGCTGATATCCATGCCGCTCAGGGCCAGATCCTTCAGGATGAGCTTCTGCTGCTGGGTGTCGAGGGCCAGCTCGACGTTGAACTCCCCTTCGTATGCCTTGCCCCGCAGCTCGGCATCCAGCTGCCGGGGGGAGAAGGCGAGCTTGCCCTCGATGGCCTCAAGCTGGAACAGGCCGCGGCCCATGTCGCCCAGGGTGCCCGCCAGATAGCCGCTGGGCTGGCTGCCCGCCTGCCAGTCGAAGGCGGTGAGCTGGCCGTTGAAGTTGTTGAGGGAGAGCTCCTGATCGATGGCATTGATGCTCACCTGGGCAAGCTGACCCCTGTCCAGGGTGATGCGGCGCAGGGGGAACTCGCCAGGGGGAATGTCACCAAGCTCGAGTCGCATGGCGCGGGCCTTGAGATCGTGCAGTTGCAGGCTGCGCTCTGGCCAGTTCAGCACCATGCCGGTCTCGAGCAGGCCGTCGAACAAGTTGGTGGTCAGTCTGTCGGTACTGAGCACCTGCCCCTCCAGCCGCCCCTTTAGGCTGAGACGGGCCAGGGTGAACATGGGGGTCTCCAGCTGGTTGATGCCCAGGGTGAGGTTGGCCTGGGGCTGGCGTCTCGGGTCGATCAGTTCCCAGTCACTCAAGGACGCACTGAGGCCGCGCAGGGTCAGGGCCTCGCTCTGCAGGCTCAGGTTGTCGATGGTGCTGTCGCTGATGGTGAGGGAGTGAACCGGCAGGCTTGGCAGCTGGTTGGGGAGCGGCAGCTTGATGACGGGACGGATGAGGTCTAGGTGGGCGATGCGCACATCCCGGTTAAACCAGTCGATGTGCTCGATCTCCAGATAGAGTTTTTCCAGCTGTACCGCATCCCCATAGCGCACCTGTTCCGCCAGCAGGGTGTAAGGGTGAAGCGGGTTGAACACCAGTCGGCCTATGGTGACGGGTACGCCGGTCTGCTGGCTGAGCCAGCCGGCGATGGGCCCCTTGGCCCGCTCGGCGTCGAACAGGCCGAGCCCGACCCAGACAAAGAGCAACAGGAAGGCAAGGGTGTAGAGCAGGCCGCGCAGCCAGGAATTCATCAGTGCTTTCCTCCTGTTTCTGTTGTTTGGTCAAGCAGTGGCGTAGTGATCCCGCAGGCCGAGCCAGCGCCGTATCAAGGGCTCGTCATGGCTCGGGTGTCTATCCAGCAGGCAATGCGCCCATCTTTTGCCTCTGCCTTGGTCAGGCATTGGAGTAGTGATCCCGCAGGCCGAGCCAGCGTCGTATCAAGGGTTCGACATGATCTGGGTGGCGGTCCATCAGGAAGCGCGCCATCTTCTGCACCTGCGGGATGAGCGATTGGTCGCGTACCAGATCGGCGATCTTGAGGTCAGCCAGGCCGGTCTGGCGGGTGCCGAGCAGCTCGCCCGGGCCGCGCAGCTCCAGATCCCGCTGGGCGATGAGAAAGCCGTCATTGGTCTCCCGCAGCACCCCGAGCCGGCTCTGGGCCGTCTTGGACAAGGGGGCATGATAGAGCAGCACGCAGTGGGAGGCCACCGAGCCGCGCCCGACCCGGCCACGCAGCTGGTGCAGTTGCGCCAGCCCCAGTCGCTCCGGGTTTTCGATGATCATCAGGCTGGCGTTGGGCACGTCCACCCCCACCTCGATGACGGTGGTGGCGACCAGCAGTTGCAGTATGCCTGCCTTGAACTCCTCCATCACCCGCTGTTTCTCGACCGGTCGCATCCGGCCGTGTACCAGCCCGATATGCAGGCCGGGCAGCAGGTTCTGCAGCTCTGCGGCGGTGTCCTCGGCGGCCTGGCACTCCAGCACCTCCGACTCCTCGATCAGGGTGCAGACCCAGTAGGCCTGCTTGCCCTCCTCACAGGCAAGTCTGACCCGTTCGATCACGTCCTGGCGGCGACTGTCCGGCAGCGCCACCGTGGTGATGGGGGTGCGGCCCGGTGGCAGCTCGTCGATGATGGAGGTATCGAGGTCGGCATAGGCGGTCATCGCCAGGGTGCGGGGGATGGGGGTGGCGGTCATGATGAGCTGGTGGGGATGTACCCCCTCCCGCTCTCCTTTCTCCCGCAGGGCAAGCCGTTGGTGTACGCCGAATCTGTGCTGTTCGTCGATGATGACCAGGGCGAGGCGCTGGAATACCACCTGCTCCTGGAAGATGGCGTGGGTACCCACCACCATCTTGACGCTGCCGTCGGCGATGGCGGCCAGCGCTTCTTCTCGTGCCTTGCCCTTCTGCTTGCCCGCCAGCCAGCCGACCCCGATGCCGAGCGGTTCCAGCCACTTGGCGAAGTTGATGGCGTGCTGTTCGGCCAGCAGCTCGGTCGGCGCCATCAGCCCCACCTGACAGCCGTTGCCGATGGCCTGCAGGGCGGCCAGTGCCGCGACCAGCGTTTTACCTGAGCCCACGTCCCCCTGGACCAGCCGCATCATGGGGTGGCTCTGTTGCAGATCCCTGGCTATCTCCGCCACCACCCGGCTCTGGGCGCCGGTGGGGGTGAACGGCAGGGCGCCGAGCAGCTGCCGGACCAGCTCGGGAGCGGGTTTGAGGGCACGGGCCAGCTGGGTCTGTGCCTGGGCGCGCACCTTCAAGACCGAGAGGTTGTGGGCCAGCAGCTCTTCCAGTACCAGCCGCTGCTGTGCCGGGTGCTGGCCGCTCTCGAGCAGGGCCAGCGCCACCGAGGGAGGCGGGCGATGGAGCAGCTTCAGGGCCGCGGCCAGATCGATCTGCTGGGGATAGAGGCCGGCAGGCAGCAGCTCCTCGACCCCGTAGAGGTCGAGCTGGGCCAGGGCCTGATCCGTGAGGCTGCGCAGGGTGAGCTGGCGCAGCCCCTCTGTGGTGGGGTAGACGGGGGTGAGGGCCTCTTCGGTCTGGCCGGCCTGCTCCTCGCCGAGCAGCTTGTACTCGGGGTGGGCCATCTCCAGGCCGTACTTTCCGGGACGTGTCTCGCCGAAGCAGCGGATAAGGCGGCCCTGAGCCAGACTGTTTTTCTGGGCAGCGGTGAAATTGAAGAAGCGCAGGGTCAGGTTGCCGGTGCCGTCGCTGATACGGCACACCAGCATGCGGCGGCGCCCCATCACCAGCTGGGTGTCCTGGATCTCGCCCTCGACGGCACCGTGCAGGCCGGGCGGCAGATCGCCGATGGGCCACACCTGGGTGCGGTCCTCGTAGCGCAGGGGGAGGTGGAACAGCAGATCCTGTACCGTGGCCAGCCCCAGCCGCTCGAGCTTCTCCAGCATCTTGCTGCCGACACCCTTGAGGCTGTCGAGAGAGATTTTATCCAATTTCATCAATTAGATGCCCGAAAACACTGTAAATATGTCCAGATGATAGGGGTTGTTGCGGCCTCGATGCAAGCCGCGTTGTGCCGTTCCGGGCTGGTGGGCAAGGGAGCGGGGGGAGGGCCATCCATGAAAAAGGCCTGCCGGAAACGGCAGGCCTTTTCACTGACGGGGTGTCCTGGCGGTCAGATGATGCGCTTGAGCAGGAGGTGAGCCTTGACCCTGTGGATCCGGGCCAGCAGCTTGCGCACCTGATCCGGGTAATCCTTAATCTGCTCTATCTGGTCGAAGTGACTGATGCGGCGGGTGTGGGCCAGGATGTTCTCCCGCTCCGCACTGAACTGCTCGCGCAGGTGATGGTGCTGGTCGTGTACCAGCAGGCCGTTCTCCAGATCCAGCGCCCAGGCTCGGGGATTGAGGTTGTTGCCGGTGAGCAGGGCCCACTCCTCATCCACGAAGATCCCCTTGAGGTGATAGGAGTTCTTCTCGCAGCACCAGAGCATGAGGTTGAGCCGGCCGTTGTCGATGTGGTGCTGGTTGCGCTCGGCAAACTTGCGCAGGTTGGTCTCGTAGAGATAGGGCAGACCGCCGATGGTGGAGAACTTCTCCTCCGGGGGGATGAAGAAGTCGTTGGCGGTCTTGTCGCCCACGACGATGGTCACCTTGCAGCCGCGTTTGAGCAGCGCCTCCACGTCCTTGTTCAACTCCTTGGGGGGGTTGAAGTAGGGGGTGCAGATGAAGATCTCCCGCTCGGTGGCCCGCACCAGGTTGCGGATCATCCGGTTGAGCTGGTTGCCCCGCTTGCCCAGGCCCACCATGGGGGTCACGGCGATCTCCCGATCGTTGGGCTGGATGCTCTCGAAGCGGTACTGGCAGAGGCGCAGACGCTGCTTGAAGCGGCGGATCGGTCCCTTGAGCTGCTTGGCGCCGGGGATGCCGGTGCGATCCAGCCGCTGGACGGCCTCGCTGCCGAGGAAGACGTCATCCACGTAGTTGACCATGCTGCGGGTCAGTGCCGGGCTGTGGATCTGGTGATAGCGATCGAAGCGGTAGCGCTCCTGCTGGTGCAGGTAGATGTCGTTGAGGCTGGCGCCGGAGTAAAGCAGGGTGTCGTCGAAGATGAAGCCCTTGAGGTGCAGCACCCCGAGCAGCTCGCGGCCCTTGACCGGCACGCCGTAGATCTCGATCTGGTGTTGGTGGCTGGCGGCCATGGCCTGGTACATCAGGTGGTTGCCCCCCTGCTTGCCCTTGCCGATCAGGCCGCGCTGGGCGCGGTGGAAGTCGACGAACACCTTGATGTCGAGAGAGGGATTGCGCTGCTTGGCGGCATAGAGGGCGGAGAGGATCTCCCGTCCCGCCTCGTCATCCTGCAGATAGAGCGCGATCAGATAGATGCGCTGGGTCGCATGGGCGATGAGCGACAGGATCCGGCTCTTGAAGTCTTTGGCGCTGCTGAGTATCTGGAACTGATCCGCGGCAACTGCGATCTGGGGTAAGCGGGTCAGCAACTGTCGATAATGTGCCGATGAATGCATAGAGAAGCCTGAAATCACGGGATGAAGCGTTCCACTCGGGGCGAAGAATAGGCAATTCTAGCAATCTGTGGCGATGGGCCCAAGCAAGAATCCGTAAAAAGTCGGTGCAATATCACATCGGGGCCGACGGATGCGGCCCCGATGTGTTTTCGTCAGAGGATGGCGCTGGCCGTGGCCACGATGAGGAAGGCGATGGTACCGAGCAGGGTCTCCATCACGGTCCAGGTCTTGAGGGTGGTCTTCTCGTCCATGTTGAGGAAGCGGCTGACCAGCCAGAAGCCGGAGTCATTGAAGTGGGAGAGCACGGTGGCGCCCCCGGCGATGGCGATGACGATGAAGGTCAGGTCCAGCTCGCTCAGGCCGGTGGTGGCGGCCACGGTCGGCGCCATCAGGGCGGCGGTGGTGGTCAGGGCCACGGTGGCGGAACCCTGGGCAACCCGCAGCGCGGCGGACACTAGGAAGGCCGCCAGGATCACCGGCATGCCGGTATCGGAGAGCACGTCGGCCAGCGCGGTGCCGATGCCGCTCGCCCGCAATACGCCGCCGAACATGCCGCCGGCACCGGTGACCAGGATGACGGCGCAGACCGGGGCCAGGGCGTCGTTGCAGAACTTCTCGAGCTGCACCTTGCCCTGGCTCTGGCGGAACATCCAGAGGGCGTACAGCACAGTGATGAGCAGGGCGACCGGGGTCTTGCCGACCATGCGCAGCACGTTGACCCAGTCCGCACCCTTGTCGATGACGCCCATGACGCCCAGGGTATTGAGGCCGGTATCCATGAAGATGAGCACCAGCGGCAGCAGCAGGATGGAGATCACCTGGCCGAAGCTCGGCGCCTTGTCGGAGATCTGCTCGGCACTGGCGGTGAAGCTCGGGGGCAGGGGCAGCTCAAACTTCTTGCCGGACCAGAGCCCGAACAGGTAGGCACCCAGATACCAGGTGGGCAGCGCGACCAGCAGGCCCACGATGGTGAGCAGACCGATGTTGGCACCCAGCAGTTCGCTGGCGGCCACCGGGCCCGGGTGGGGCGGCAGGAAGGCGTGCATCACCGCAAAGGCACCGGCGGAGGGCAGGGCATACTTGAGGACGGAGCCGCCGAACTGCTTCGCCACGCTGAAGATGATGGGCAGCATGACGATGAGGCCGGCGTCGAAGAAGATCGGGAAGCCGAACAGCAGGGAGGCCACACCCAGCGCGAAGGGGGCGCGGTGGGAGCCGAAGCGGTTGATCAGGGTATCGGCCAGTACCTTGGCGCCCCCCGTCATCTCCAGGATCCGGCCTATCATGGCGCCGAGGCCGACCAGCAGCGCGACCGAGGCCAGGGTGCCGCCGAAACCGGTCAGCATGGTGGGGATCACCTGGTCATAGGTGACCCCGGTGGCTAGGGCCGTCAGCATGCTGACCAGGGTCAATGCCACGAAGGCATGTACCTTGAATCGCATGATCAGCACCAGCAACATGACAATGGCTCCGCCCGCTACCGAGAGCAGATAGGCGACATCGGGTGTGTTCATTGCTCCGTCCATAAAATTGTCCTCAAATGGTTCTAGTTGTTGTTCTGCACATTTCTGTGCTGCACTTCACATTGCGAAACGTTACCGGTAACATGTTACCGGTAACGTGGTAGCTTAGAACCCATCAGGCGAACGTTTTTTGAAAAGTGAGAGAGAGGTCAAATAATGGCGGGCAAGTGCATTATCGTGATGGGTGTGTGTGGCAGCGGCAAGTCCAGCATCGGCCTCAAGGTGGCCAATGCCCTGGGGGCCAAGTTCATCGACGGCGATGATCTGCACCCTCGCGCGAACATCCAGAAGATGGCGGCGGGCAACCCGCTCAACGACGAAGACAGGGCCCCCTGGCTGGAGCGGATCCGCGATGCGGCCTACAGCCTGGAGCGCAAGAACGAGCTCGGCGTCATCGTCTGCTCGGCCCTCAAGAAGCAGTACCGCGATCAGATCCGCGAGGGTAACGACTCGGTGAGTTTCCTGTTTCTGGATGGCAGCCAGTCTCTCATTCTCGAACGGATGCGGGCACGGCAGGGCCATTTCATGCGCGAAGCCATGGTACAAAGCCAGTTTGATACCCTGGAGCGACCGGATGGCGAGCCCGGCGTGTTTCGCATCGATATCGACGGGACCTTCGAACAGGTGGTCGACCGTGCCGTCACCGCGCTGACGCAGGCGCAATGAGCCATGTCGCGCGCCCGGCTGCGGCCGACCGCGCCCGTATATAGAGTTGGAGAGAAAGCTATGACCCATCCCGTGATCACCCAGGTGACCAACCGCATCCGCGAGCGCAGCACCGCCCGCCGTGCCCGCTTCCTGGCCCGCATCCAGCGCCAGGCCGATCAGGGCAAGACCCGCGCCTCCCTCTCCTGTGGCAACCTGGCCCACGCCGTGGCCGCCTCGAGCTGTGACGAGAAGGGGCGGATCCTTGACATGACCCGCGCCAACGTGGCCATCGTCACCGCCTACAACGACATGCTGAGTGCCCATCAGCCCTATCAGGGTTATCCGGACATCATCAAGGGCGCCCTGGCGGAGCTCGGCCACAGTGCCCAGGTTGCCGGCGGCGTACCCGCCATGTGCGACGGCGTGACCCAGGGTCAGCCGGGGATGGACATGTCCCTCTTCTCCCGGGACCTCATCGCCCAGGCCACCGCGGTCTCCCTCTCCCACAACACCTTCGACGCCACCCTGCTGCTCGGCATCTGCGACAAGATTGCACCGGGCCAGATCATGGGGGCGCTTTCCCACGCCCACCTGCCCACCGCCTTCGTGCCTGCCGGCCCCATGGCGAGCGGCATCAGCAACGACGAGAAGATAAAGGTGCGCCAGCAGTACGCTGCCGGTGAAGTGGGCCGCGACGCCCTGCTCAAGATGGAGTGCGGCGCCTACCACGCGGCGGGCACCTGCACCTTCTACGGCACCGCCAACACCAACCAGCTGGTGTTCGAAGCCATGGGCCTGATGCTGCCGGGCTCCGCCTTCGTGCATCCGCACAGCGAGCTGCGCCACGCCCTCACCGAAGAAGCGGCCCGCCGCATCAGCGCCATGATCCCGGGCTCTCCGGCCTATCGCCCCCTGAGTGCGGTGATCGACGAGCGCGCTCTGGTCAACGGCCTGGTGGCCCTGCTTGCCTCCGGCGGCAGCACCAACCACAGCATCCACATGGTGGCGCTGGCCCGCGCCGCCGGGCTGGAGCTGACCTGGGACGACCTGAGCGATCTCTCCGACGTGGTGCCGCTCCTGGTGCGCATGTACCCGAACGGCCCGGCGGACGTCAACGCCTTCGAACAGGCGGGGGGCGTGCCCGGCCTGATGCGTCGTCTGGCCGAAGAGGGGCTGATCCACATGGATGCCACCCCGGTCTTCGGCGAGATGCAGGACTACCTCAGCCGTCCGGCACTGGTGGATGGCAAGCTGGTGTGGCAACCAGTGGGCGAGAGCGCGGATCCGAGCGTGCTCTCCCCCTCTGGCAGCGAGTTCCAGGCCACCGGCGGCACCAAGCTGCTGGCGGGCAACCTGGGCCGCGCCGTGGTCAAGGTTTCCGCCGTCGCGCCCGAGTATCGGGTCATCGAGGCCCCGGCCCGGGTCTTCTCCTCCCAGCATGCGGTGGAGGCGGCCTACAAGGCCGGTGAGTTGAACCAGGACGCCGTCATCGTGGTGCGCCACAACGGCCCGGCCGCCAACGGCATGCCGGAGCTACACAAGCTGATGCCGGTGCTTGGCAACCTGCAGAAGGCGGGTCACAAGGTGGCCCTGGTCACCGACGGCCGTCTCTCCGGCGCCTCCGGCAAGATCCCGGCCGCCATCCACGTCACCCCGGAAGCGCTGCACGGTGGGGCCATCGGCCTGCTCGCCGATGGCGACCTGCTGCGGGTGGATGCCGAGTCCGGCCGCCTCGACTGCCTGACCGATTTGAGTGGCCGTACCCAGGCCGAGATCGACCTCACCCTGGAACAAGAGGGGTGGGGCCGTGAACTGTTCAGCGTGATGCGTCGCGCGGTATCGAGCGCCGAGTTCGGCGCCACCATCTTTGACTAAGGAAGAGCTATGCAGAACTGGAAAGTGACCCCTGCCGAGGTGTTTGCCGCCTCCCCCCTGGTACCCGTGATGGTCATCAACGACCTGGAGCAGGCCCTGCCGATGGCCAAGGCCCTGCTGGATGGCGGCATCTCGGTGTTCGAGATCACCCTGCGCACCCCGGTGGCGCTGGACGCCATCGCCCTCATCGCCAAGGCGATGCCGGATGCCATGGTCGGTGCCGGTACCGTGCTCAACTGCGCGCAGTTTGATGCCGCCGTCGCTGCCGGTGCCCGCTTCGTCATCTCCCCGGGCATGACCCCGGCCCTGCTGGCCCACGCGGCCAAGAGCACGGCGCCGCTGATCCCGGGGGTGGCCACCCCGTCCGAGGTGATGCAGGCGCTGGAAGCAGGCTACGACCACCTCAAATTCTTCCCGGCCGAGGCGAACGGCGGCACCAATGCACTCTCCGCCATCGCGGCGCCCCTGCCCCAGGTGAAATTCTGCCCCACCGGCGGCATCGGCCCGAAAAACGTGGCCGACTACCTGGCGCTGAAATGTGTGGCCACCGTCGGCGGCTCCTGGATGCTGCCGGCAGACGCCGTCAAGAGCGGCAACTGGGAGGAGGTGACCCGCCTCTCCCGGGAAGCGGTTGAATTGGTTAAACGCTAAGCAAATATCGTTTAGAAAAATTAAACAGGCCACCCCCGGGTGGCCTGCTGTTTTTCCGCCCCCGGAGGGGGTGGGCCGTTTGCTTCCGGCCTCGCCCTGGCTTAAGGTCGGGGGCCGCCCCTCTCCCCTGGAGCCTTCATGTCCTGTCTGCATCCATCCTACCCGCAAGGGCACTTCACCGCGCTGCACTGCCACCCCCATGCCCAATACTGCTATCTGCACGACGGGGGCGGCATCATCACGGGGCGAGGGGAGGGAGAACTGCTGATGGCAGGCCAGATCTGCTTTATTCCGGCGGGGTGGGAGCACGAGTTTCGCGTGCTGCGCCGCTCCCGGCTCTCCCTCCTCTATGTGCCGACGTCGGCCCGCACCGCCTTCGGCCCCCTGCAGGCCAGCACGCTGCTGGCGGGCCTCTTCGCCCGCCTGCCCGAGCTGGCCGAGGGGGAGGTGAAGGGGGCCTATCTGACGGTGCTTGGCCAGGAGCTGGAGCGCGCCGACCTGCTCGCGGCGCCTCGGTGCGTACCCTCAACCGGCTCTTCCTCCAGCAGCTGGGGTGCAGCTTTCGCCAGTGGCGGGAGCAGGTGGTGCTGGGACGGGCGCGCCAGTTGCAGCACCGGGGGCTCACGCTTGCCCAGATCGCCGATCGGCTCGGCTACGAGGATCCCGGCGCCTTGTCCCGCGCACTCCAGCGCCTTGCCCGGCGCGAACCGGCGGCCTGAGGGCGCATTGTCTGCCTTCCTGCCCGCCATGGCGGTGTCTGCGGGTTGCCGGCAGTCAGCACCGCGAGCCGATATCCGCATCCTCCTTGCTGCCTGCCAGCAGACAGGTCACCTCGTCGGTATGGCAGATCCGATCGCCGCGAAAGGTGAAGAGGCCGCTCACCTTGCAGACCAGGGTGCCGCCGTCCTGGCGGGTGGCCCGTACCACATGGGTCGAGTGCACCCGCTCCACCTGCGCCAGGGTGGCGACAAACTCGATGCTCGCCCCGGCCAGATGGCGGCGCAGTGTGGCGATGTGCTGGTGAAACGCCGGGTAGTCGAGCCGCTCGCCGTTCACCTCCTGGCAGTAGTCGGGGGTGAACCAGGCGTCGAGCTCCGCCAGGGGGAAGGCGGGATCGCAGATGACGCGCTGCAGGCAGGCTTTCAATCGTTCGGTGTGGTGCATGGTCTGCTCCTGACAGGGGGGATGGAGGAGCCAGCATAGGCCAGGGGACGGCGAGGGGAGAGGGGAGAAGGCGCCATCATGGCGGTCGAATGCGCCATGATGGCCGGGGATCAGCCGAGGCTTTCCCCCTCATAGAGGGAGAAGCCGATGTCCTTGCACCTGGTCGCCAGCGGCTGGCCGCCGAGGCGGGCCAGCAGCATGATGGCGGCTTCGCGACCTATGGTCTCGCGGGGGGTGACGATACTGGCGAGCTTGGGGGTCATGGCGTGGCCGATGTCGAGGGCGTTGCTGCCGGCGATGGCCACCTGCTGGGGCACCGGGATCCACCTGGCCTGGCATTGCAGCAGGGCCCCCACCGCCAGGTCGTCGTTGGTGCAGAACAGGCCGTCGAGATCGGGGAAGCGCGCCATGGCCTGGGCCAGCAGCTCTCCCCCCAGGGTGAAGCTGGAGGATTGCTCCGTCAGCAGGTGCTGGCCGGTCAGACCGAAATCGGCCATCGCCTGGTAGTAGCCTTCCATTCGCAGCTGGGTGCGCACGTCGAGCCGGGCGCCGAGGTAGATCACCTTGCGCCGTCCCCGGCGCAGCATCTCTGTTACCATGGCCCGGGCGGCGGCCCGATGATCCATGCCCACCACCATGTCGATGGGGGAGAGGGGCAGATCCATGGTCTCCACCACCGGGATGCCGGCGGTGGCGATCATCTTGCGGGTGCGCTCGGTGTGCTGGGTGTCCGAGAGGATGAGCCCGTCCACGTTGTAGGAGAGGAGCGAGGCGACCTGCTCCTCCTCCCGCTCCGGGCTGTAGCCGTAGTGGGCGAGCAGGGTCTGGTAGCCGGCGGGCCGGGTCACCGCCTCGATGCCGTGGATCACCGCCGAGAAGACCTGGTTGGAGAGGGAGGGGATCAGGATGCCGATCGCCTTGCTGGTGGCGTTCGACAGCATGTCCGGCGCCCGGTTCGGGATGTAGCCGAGCTCCTCCACCGCGGCGGCGATGCGCTCGCGGGTCCCTTCGGCCACGGCGGACGGGTCGCGCAGGTAGCGGCTGACGGTCATCTTGGTGACACCAGTCAGGTCGGCAATGTCCTGCAGGGTAGGGCGGCGCTTGCGGGTGTCGTTCATCTGGGGATCCGGCAAAAAATGTTACACGTAACATTACCGTTTTTGCACGGCAATGTCAGCATATGACGCCATCAACAGGGGGCAGGGGATGATCAAGGGCAGGTGTTTCGAGGGGGTCCACTTCGAGCAGCAGGAGGTGGAGGGGGAGCAGTTCCAGGGGTGCCGCTTCATCGGCTGTCACTTCTCCTGGCTCGATCTCGGGGAGAGCCGCTTCGTCGACTGCAGCTTCTATGACAGGGAACGGGAGCTGGGATGCCTGTTTCAGGGCTGCGATCTGAGGGAGGCGAGCTTCCTGCGCTGCGATCTCACCCTGTCGGACTTCGGCCGCAGCCAGTGTCTTGGGCTGGAGATGCGCGACTGCCAGGCCATGGGGATCAACTTCGCCCATGCCAGCTTCGCCAACCGGATCACCGCCAAAAGCTACTTCTGCGAAGCCCACCTCACCGGCAACAACTTCAGCTACGCCAACTTCGAAAGCTGCCTGCTGGAGCGGTGCGAGCTTGCCGGCAACCGCTGGCAGGGGGCCAACCTGCTGGGCGCCTCCCTGGCGGGCTCGGATCTCAGCGGCTCCGAGTTCGGGCAAATCGACTGGACCAGCTTCAACCTGCAAGGGTGCGATCTGCGCCAGTGCGATCTGCCCGGTCTGGATCTGCGCCGGGTCAACCTCGCCGGGGTGCAGATCAATGAAGATCAGCAGGGGCTGCTGGAGCAGATCGGGCTGGTGGTCTTCCCCTGAGCGGGGTGGAAAAGAGGTAAGTTTTCATCATCGGGGCGAGCGGTGTGGTGCCCCCCTGGCAAGCAAAAAGCCTGCGCGATGCAGACTTTTTGTCAGGTGAAGTGGTAAACGACGCGGTGTTGCTGTCTTTTGCTCCCTGCCCCCCTCGCGGGAGAAGGGCTGGGGATGAGGTAGCGGACTCCACTCGGGCACCGCCAAGGTGGGCTTAGCGTCTGGCCAGCCACTTGGTCGGGTTGATGGCCTCGCCCTGATAGCGGATCTCGAAGTAGAGGCCGGAGCGCTCCTGTCCGCCGCTGTCGCCGACCAGGGCCACGGGCTCACCCTGCTCCACCTTTTGTCCCACCTGGCGCAGCAGCGACTGGTTGTGGCCGTAGAGGCTCATGTAGCCCTTGCCGTGGTCGATGACCAGCAGCATGCCGAAGCCGTCGAGCCAGTCGGCGTAGACCACCTGGCCCGGTGCCACCGCCTTGACCTGGGTCCCTTCGCTGGCGCCGATCAGGGTGCCCTTCCACTTCAGCTCGGCGGTACGCGGCGAGCCGTAGGAGATGAGGATGGGGCCCTGCACCGGCCAGCGCAGGTTGCCACCCGTGCTCAGACCGCCGTAGCCGTTGCTGCTTGCCTTGGCGCTGTTGCGGGCAGCAGCTTGCTGCTGCGCCACCTTGGCCTGTTGTTCGGCGACGCGTTGCTGCTGGACCGCCAGCCGCTGCTGTTCGCCGACCTGGCGCTGCTGGGCTGCGATCCGCTGCTGCTCCTCGATGCGCTTCTGCTCGGCTGCCAGGCGCTGGGCCTCCAGACGGCGCTGGCGCTCCTGCTCGGCCTTGATCTTGGCAAGGCGCTCCCGCTCGGCCCGTTCGCGGCGTTCCTTTTCTTCCTGCTGACGACGCAGCTCTTCCAGCCGCGCCTTGAGCGCCTTCTCCGCCTTGACCAGCTTGTCGAGCTTCTGCTCGTCGGCCTGCACCGATTGCTGCAACTGGTTGCGCACCTTGGCACGGCTCTGCTGGCTGGCCAGCAGGCTCTGGTGATGCTCCTGCTGCTCGCCGAGCAGGGTCTGGAGGCGGTTCTCGGTCTCCCTGGTGGCCTGCTGGTTCTTGGCCAGCTTGTCACGGGTGGCGCGCAGGGCTTCAATGGCCTCGATGCGTGCCTTGTTGAGGTAGTCGAAGTAGTCAAGGGCGCGGCTCAGCTTGGCCGGATCCTGCTGGTTGAGCAGCAGTTTGAGGTAATCGTGGTTGCCCGCCTGGAAGGCGCTTTCCGCCTGCTTGGCCAGCAACTGTTTCTGATGTTTTGCTTGTTGCTCCAGTGCCAGCTTGTCCTGCTGCAGGGACGCCAGCTTCTGCTGGTTCTGCCGGAGTTGCTGTCTGGTCTGCTCGAGTTTGGCGGCGGCAGCCGAAATGGCCTGCTCGTCAGCCTTGAGCTGGGTGTTGAGCTTGGCAAGCTCCTGCTTGCTGAGCTTGAGGGTCTGTTGCTGTTCCTTGATCTGGGACTGCATGGCCCCCAGCTGCTGGTTCGCAGCCTGGGCTGTGCCGGTACCGCCGATCAGGCAAAAAAACAGCGCGCCGGCCAACAGGCCGACGCGACTGGTTTTCTGTGAAATAATTTCGCATCCCCGCATGGGGCAGGATTATTTCAGAATCATCAGGGGCTTGCCAGTCATTTCCGGCGGCACAGGCAGACCCATCAGAGTCAACATGGTCGGGGCCAGATCGGACAGTTTGCCACCTTCGGCGACCTCGGCTTTACGACCGAAGTAGATGAGGGGAACAGGCAGATTGGTGTGGGCGGTGTGGGCCTGACCAGTCTCTTCGTCCATCATCTTCTCGGCGTTGCCATGGTCGGCGGTGATGAGGCACTCGCCACCCACTTCCGCCAGGGCGTCGGTGACGCGACCGATACAGTGGTCGACCGCTTCACAGGCTTTGACGGCCGCATCGAACACGCCGGTGTGACCGACCATGTCGCCGTTCGGGTAGTTGCAGATGATGACGTCGTACTTGCCGCTCTTGATGGCCGCAACCAGCTTGTCGGTCAGCTCTTCGGAGCTCATCTCCGGCTGCAGGTCATAGGTAGCTACTTTCGGGCTCGCCACGATTTCGCGATCTTCGCCGCTGAAGCAGGCCTCTTCGCCACCGTTGAAGAAGAAGGTGACGTGGGCGTACTTCTCGGTCTCGGAGATGCGCAGCTGGGTCTTGCCCTGCTTGGCCAGCCACTCACCCAGGGTGTTGACCAGGGCGGTGGGCGGGTAGGCACAGGCGGTTTTGATGTCGGCCGCGTATTCGGTCAGCATCACGAAGTGCAGCGCCGGGGTGGCGGTGCGGGCGAAGCCGGTGAAGTCGGTATCGACGAAGGCGCGGGTGATTTCGCGGGCGCGGTCGGCGCGGAAGTTCATGAAGATCAGCGCATCGCCGTCGATCATCGGTACAGCGTCGCCGATGCGGGTGGCTTTGACGAACTCGTCGTTCTCGTCGCGGGCATAGGCGGCGGCCAGCGCGTCGGTGGCGTTGTCGGCGGTGAATTCGCCCTTGCCCTGGGTCATCAGGTCATAGGCCTGCTGCACGCGATCCCAGCGGTTGTCGCGGTCCATGGCGTAGTAACGACCGATCATGGAGGCGAAACGACCCTTGCCCAGTCGGGCAAACAGGGCGTCGAACAGCTCGATGGAGGACTGGGCACTGCGCGGCGGGACGTCGCGGCCATCCAGGAAGGCGTGGAAGTAGATCTGCTCGGCGCCACGCTTGGCGGCCATCTCGATCATGCCCATGATGTGCTCTTCGTGGCTGTGTACGCCACCCGGGGACATCAGCCCCATGATGTGCACGGCCTTGCCCTTGGTCACGGCAGCGTCGACAGCCTTGGCCAGCTCGACGTTCTGGAAGAAGTCGCCGTCCTGGATGTCCTTGGAGATGCGGGTCAGCTCCTGATAGACGACGCGACCGGCACCGATGTTGGTGTGGCCCACTTCGGAGTTGCCCATCTGGCCGTCCGGCAGACCCACGTCCAGGCCGGAGCCGGAGATCAGGGTGCTGGTGTAGTCACGGGCCAGGCGATCCAGGTTGGGGGTCTTGGCGGCAGCAACGGCGTTGTACTCTTGCTTGGTGCTGTAGCCCCAACCGTCCATGATGACCAGAACCAGCGGTTTCTTAGCTGTTGACATAAGGCTATGTCCTCTCGGATAGGAATGAATTGCGGGAAGTGAAACTAGCGTAATATTACTACATCTGCCGAAATAGTCACCTGATAGCCAAGTCCCTCTCCAGCCTCGCTTTTTAACTGTTATCCCGCTGTTTTAGGCATGTTGCCGGCTTGTCTGCCTCGGCGGGTTTTCCTCTGTTTTCCCCCTCTTTTCGGCATGGCGCATCCTCTCGTTCGGCCCGGTTGGAGGAGGAAGAATCGGCAGCCATCCCTGATGGGAGCTTGCTCTCGCTTTGCCGCCAAGATGGCTGATCTTATGCAGGGCCCCATGTATACTCGGGCCCTTGTCTTGGTCCCTGGATAGTAGAAGATGCAAGAGTATTTGGATTTCGCGGCCCGCAATCCGCTGCTGACCGCAGCCTGGTTGGGCCTGGCAGGCACCCTGGTGTACACCACTGTGCGTGCTCGTTTTTCTCCGGTGAAGGCGGTCAACAACCACGCCGCTACCCTGCTTATCAACCGTGAAAATGCCACCGTCGTGGACATTCGCAGTCAGGATGAATTTGCCAAGGGTCATCTGGCCGGGGCCCATCACCTACCGCTCGCCCAGATCCAGGCGAATAATCTGGGTCCGGTTGAAAAGCACAAGGATGCCCCCACCATAGTGGTGTGCGAGTCGGGGATGACCGCTGGTGGCGCGGGTCGCCAACTGAGCAAGGCCGGTTTCAAGCAGGTGTATGTGCTCAGCGGTGGCATGGCCCAATGGCGTGCAGACAATCTGCCGGTGACCAAAAAACGCTGATTTAAGGGCCTGCGCCCACTCATTATCTTAAAAAGGAATCAAACGAAATGGCTGACGAAATCAACAATCAGGAAGTGCAACCGGAATTCCACATCCAGCGTGTCTACACCAAGGATGTCTCCTTCGAAGCCCCGAATACTCCGCACATCTTCCAGAAAGAGTGGCAGCCGGACGTCAAGCTGGACATGGACACCAAGACCAATGTCCTGGCCGACAGCGTCTATGAAGTGGTGCTGACCCTGACTGTCACCTGCAAGCTGGAAACCGAGACCGCCTTCCTGTGCGAAGTGCAGCAAGCCGGCATCTTCACCATCGGCAACCTGCCTGAGCCGCAACTGGCCCACTGCCTGGCGGCCTTCTGCCCGAACATCCTGTTCCCGTATGCCCGCGAAGCGGTATCCAACCTGGTGAGCAAGGGGTCCTTCCCGCAGCTGAACCTGGCACCGGTCAACTTCGACGCCCTGTTCGCCCAGCACATGGCGCAGGTACAGGCCCAGCAGGCGACTGCGGAAGCCTGATAATGGCCGACCAGATCGCAATCTCGGTCCTGGGGGCGGGGTCTTATGGCTCCGCCCTTGCCATTTCTCTGGCGCGCAACGGTCATCCGACCCTGCTGTGGGGTCACGACCCTGCCCATGTCGCCGAGCTGGAACAGGATCGCTGCAACAAGGCATTCTTGCCGGATGTCCCCTTCCCGGCCGATCTGCAACTGACGTCGGATCTGCAGACGGCGGTGCAAGCCGCTCCCGTGCTGCTGCTGGTGGTGCCGAGTCATGTGTTCGGCCAGGTACTGGCCCGGGTCAAACCCTTCCTGCGCCCGGATACCCGGATCGCCTGGGCCACCAAGGGGCTGGAGCCGGACAGCGGCCGTCTGCTGCAAGAGGTGGCGCGGGAGGTGCTGGGGGATGCCATTCCACTGGCGGTCATCTCGGGCCCGACCTTCGCCCGCGAGCTGGCCGCCGGTCTGCCGACCGCCATCTCGGTGGCCTCGACCCACGACGACTTTGCCGACGATCTCTCCCACCTGCTACACTGCGGCCGCTCGTTCCGGGTCTATACCAATCCGGACTTCATCGGTCTGCAGCTGGGCGGGGCGGTGAAGAACGTCATCGCCATCGGTGCCGGTCTCTCTGACGGACTCGGCTTTGGCGCCAACGCCAGAACCGCGCTCATCACTCGGGGTCTGGTGGAGATGCAGCGTCTGGGCGCCGCCCTCGGGGCCGACGCCAAGACCTTCATGGGGATGGCGGGGCTCGGGGATCTGGTGCTGACCTGTACCGACAACCAGTCGCGCAACCGCCGTTTCGGTCTGGCGCTGGGAGCGGGCAAGTTGGTTGACACCGCCATGGCCGAGATAGGCCAGGTGGTGGAAGGCTATCGCAACACCAAGGAAGTGCATCTGCTGGCGGCCCGTTGCGGCGTCGAGATGCCCATCTGCGAACAGATCTTCAAGGTGCTGTACGAAGGCAAGAATCCGAAAGAGGCAGCCATCGCCCTGCTGTCGCGAGACAAGAAGGACGAGTGATCTTCTGCCAGCCGCAGCATGCAAAAGGCCCCGCCAGCTGGCGCAATGCTGTTCACTTAAGAGAATTTGAGTTCCAGTCCACGTAGTATCAGGACAAAAAAGCGAGGGAGGCAT